>OU461276.1:1600000-1900000 GCA_911810475.1 Candidatus Celerinatantimonas neptuna | reverse complement strand
TGAATACATATATAAATCTAATAATTGATATCATACTGACTAAACAAAGCATCTCATATTCAGCATACGGATGTTAAGCGACATATTAATTAACCTTTTACAACAGCCCTTTTTATACCTCTGCTGTTGTCAGTAAACATGATAACTTCATCGACTTTTAACGCCAATCCTACCTGCCCACCATGAACAAAGGTTCATTTAAAGCCGTGTTTTTATAAACAACGGCTCCAAAGTGATTATCCTTATTAACAACACATTACTCGCAGTGAACGACCACTTTACCAAAATTACGGCCAACCAATAGATCAGCTAATGCCTGAGGCGCTTTTTCAAATCCTTCGATCAGGTGCTCTTTATATTTAATTTGTCCGGATGCAACCCATTGACCCATTTGCTGCAAAAACTCACTAAAATGATCGCTATAATCATCAAAAATAATAAATCCTTGCATACGGATCCGTTTTTTTAGCAATGTACCGGCCAGTAACGACAACCGATCCGGCCCATTGGGCAGTTCTGTAGCCGAATATTGAGACACCAAACCACACACAGGGATACGGGCTGAAGTATTCAGCAACGGCAAAACAGCATCAAAAACCCGGCCACCCACATTTTCAAAATAAATATCGATACCATCAGGACACGCATCCTCAAGCTGCTGCTCAAAATCCGCAACGCGATGATCGATACAGGCATCAAAGCCGAGCACATCAACCACATGACGACATTTGTTACTCCCACCTGCAATGCCAACAACCCGACAGCCTTTAAGTTTTGCAATCTGTCCCACTGTTGCACCAACCGGACCACTGGCAGCAGCAACGACTAATGTTTCCCCCGGTTTAGGTTGGCCAATATCGAGAAGCCCCATATACGCTGTAAAACCAGGCATTCCCAAAACACCCAATGAGTACGATGGATTTTGTGGTGATGACCCAAGATTAATCAGACCGTTGCCATCAGATACGACATAATCCTGCCAGCCACAATAGCCCAGCACCCAGTCACCCACCTGGAAATCAGGATGTTGGGATACTTCAACCTGGCTGATTGTTCCTCCAACCATCACCTCACCAATAGCCACAGGCGCCGCATAGGACTTCGCATCACTCATCCGACCTCGCATATAAGGATCAAGTGACAAATAAACCGTGCGCAGTAACACTTCACCAGCTTGCGGCTCTGGAACAGGCCCGGTTGTCAATTGAAAATTGCCCTGCTCCGGAGCGCCATGAGGTCGGGAGTGTAATAAAAATTGGCGATTAGCCACCTTGCTTTGAGACATGGTCCATTCCTGCATTATAAACTTAGCTGTCAATATTAGACCAGTCGTCTATATTAATGCAAGGCAATCCAGAGGCATATTGATGAATTCATTCAAGTAATCCTTTTTCCTGATAAACCTCTTGGGCACAAAAAAGACCATTCAATGCAGCAGGAAAGCCAGCATAAACTGACATTTGTAAAATCACTTCATTAATCTCAATCATTGAACAACCAACATTCAACGCTGCCTGAATATGAACTTTTAATTGTGCCAAACAACTGCCCATGGCTGTTAAAGCCGCAACCGTTGCAATCTCACGTGATTTTAGATCCAATTCGTCTCGGCTATAGACTGAACCAAACGGGAATTCAATCATTAAATCCGCTAACGCCGGATAAATTTCAAACAAACGTAGATAAACGGACTCACCGGCTTCGCCATCAATAGCTTTTAACTGAGCCATCCCCAATTCGAATCGTGATTGCTGTGACATAATAGTGCTCCTATAGACTGAGTATTTTTGATACCTGAAAGCCTAAAGGCTAGAGTAAACTCTAAGTCAAGCATTATCTTTTTCGATTGATAAATGGCGGATCTCATCATCATAAAAATTAATTTTTTCAGCAAGTAGCGCCGCATTTTGTTGTAATTCATCTAAACGCTGGGATAACTCTTTTTGGTGCAAGATAAGCATGCTCCGTCGCGCCTTAAGCGTTGAGTTGCCTTGTTCACGCAAACGCGCATACTGTTGAATTTGACTTAAAGGCATCCCTGTAACTTTTAATCGCAAGATAAATTCCATCCAACGAATATCGTTTTCACTAAAATCACGGTGCCCATTCTTTTTGCGATAAACCTTTAATAGGCCCACCTTTTCATAGTAGCGAATGGTATAAGGTGTAACCCCGACACATTTAGAAAACATTTGAATATTCACACTGCACGCCTCCCTGAATCTAATCCCCTAGAGAATCATTGATATGATTCAACTTCATCAGAGGATGTAAAGCTTTTTTGATAGCATTTAAGCATCAAAAATCATCCGGATACACCATAAATCAATCCTAATTTAGATTTAACTGTAACGGTTTATCCGATATAAAGACCGTTCAGATAGAGCGTTTCATCACAAAAGGATTTTTAGCAAAAATGCGTATCGCAAACCTCGACTCAATTCATTATCGCCGAGTCATACAACTGAGCCACACAATCCACTCAGACATTCCGCTATGGGAAGGTGACCCAATTGTTCAGTTTAACGATGTCGCCACCATAGAGCATGACGGCTATCATTTACGCCAATTCACAATCGGTGAGCATAGTGCAACGCACATGAATGCCCCCAGCAGTTTTTTTGATGATGGTCAGGGGATTGATAGTTATTCGCCCGAAACACTTATTCATCCGATCATCGTTATCGATGTCTCAGAAAAAGTCAAAACAGATCCAAACTACGTTATTTCGCTTGATGATATTCAAATTTGGGAACAGCAATACGGGGCCATTCTCACAGGAACACTGGCTCTATTTTACACTGGCTGGCAACATCGATGGCACACCCCTAAAGATTTTCTGAATATTGATTCAACAGGAATTGCCAACTTTCCGGGTATCGGTGAACAAACGACTCATTTTCTACTCACCAAACGACACATAACCGGAATTGGAATTGATACACATGGTGTCGATCCTGGCAAAGACATCACCTACGCGACAAATAAACAAATATTGTCGCAACACGGTATCGTCCTGGAATGCCTGACCAATCTGGATCAACTGCCGGCGAAAGGCGCTACATTAGTCATTGGAATTTTATCGCTACATCAGGGCTCAGGCTCTCCGGTTTCGGCCATGGCATTTATTAACTAAGAAAGAGTCGATACCTTCAAGCTTTAAATAACGGTCTGTATCTGAGAAGAATATAACACCACCACTCAGGCCGAAAACCTGAGGTCATTTGATTGATTAATAATAATATTATTTAAATTTAATTTGCGTAGAATACGCGCTAATTAACCGCGGCGTTACCGCATCGGAACATATGTATAATCATTCAAATTTTTCCATCTTAACAAGGAAGAACCATGTCAAAAAAAGCAACATCGGCTCTGGCCGTGATCATTGTTTTAGGGGGCTGTATCATTGCAGCGCCTTATGTCATCAAGACTAAAATAGCGAAACAATTTCAACTCATTCAGCTTCCGGGAAAAATTCAGGAAAAAGCCACACAACAAGGACTAAATGTTAGTATCAAAACGGTTCGCTATCAGGAGAATGGACTAAAAGCCGATAGCACCGTCCGGGTATTTGTCAGTCAGCTCTCAGACCCCAGTCAAAAAGCTTGCTTTGATATTAACAATAAAATCAACTATGGATACGGTGCATTTTTCTCTGGAAATCTTGCCAAGATCCACTCGACATTAGAAAACACATCACCTGATCCAGAATGCGGATTCACCAAAAACCCAAAAGTACAAAAAGACCCGGTATTCGTAAATATAATCAATCAGATATTTGCGAAAGGCTCACCATTCACATCAGAGACCAATCTACCCTGGTTCGGTGGTTATCAAACAACATTAAATATTGCAGCGAGAACCATTACCCAGCCATCCGAATCAGAAATTTCTGCTGAAAATCTCCAATTCAAACCAATGCAGCTTAAAATAAAAGACAATGGTAAAAACCGCATTAAATCAACATTCCAGTGGCAAGGATTAAACTTAGCGTCAACAAAGAAAACATCAAAACCTTCCTACAGCGTTAACTTATCCATAGGGACCATCTTCGCACACGCAGATCAACAACAAATCAATGAACTGTTATCACCCGTAACCTTCTCACTAAAAGCAATGCCTTCGACTCTAGTGATCTATACTCCAAATAGTCAAGATACGCAGCAATTTAAAGTTGGACAAATTGAGATAAAAAATAATTCATCGCTTTCCAAAGGCATATTCAAATCGGATTTAAACACCCGAATTAATGATTTAAATATCAACCATGTTCAGTTAGGTCATATCATTTTTAACCTTAATGCGAACCAATTGGCCTCAGGATTGAAAAAATTTATGACCCTTCGAAAACAACGGCTCGCTTCATCAGCATCAAACCAAGAATTCATCAAACAACACACAGATCTCCTATTCAGCGGCATGCATATCGAACTAAAACCCGTTGCAATACAGCAAAAGGCCCAACAGATTGGATTAATGGGCCATATTAATATTGCAAAAATGACCCAGAGCCAAACAACCCAGAGTACAGCTCAAGCAATCGCACGCCTTAAACACGCAACCAGTGCAGACATGAAGTTAACCATTGACACTACAATGCTAAAAAATACGATTCACGCCATTGTTTCAACCATTCCAAAATTTCGTCAATACACTCAGCCTATTACCGCTCGATATATGCAAACGATACAACGCATACTGCTACTTCAAACCCGCGCTGGCTATTTTACTTTTAATAAAGATAAACAAGAATTTAAAACACAAATTAAATTCAACAAAGGCATATTCACCCTGAATGGTAAAGCAGTCAGATTTCACTGAAAAATAGCCTTTATTTAAAACCTGTATCAAACTAAAAAAACCGCTTTTCAGCGGTTTTTTCTATACGAATCTAAACAAATATCTCACTTAATCAGCCGGATCAGGAGCATGTGTGATACGACTTCGCATATCCCGCCTGGCCACTTCAGCCGCCCAAAAACAAAACATATGACCTAAAATTTCGGAGAAATGCTCATCAAACGGCTGATGCCAGGGCGCAGGAACCGTCCCCAACAACGGCATAATCACAATATGGAATGCGACCCATAGGACTAACCCGTATGCAGCCCCTTGCCAAAGGGTGATTTTTGGCCAGAACTCAGCCACAATGGAATACAACACCATAAAAAAGATCGAAAAACCAAAATGGACAAAAAAGCTCACATAAGGTAAATGACGGCCACTATATGTATAGGTCGAGTGTGTAAACGCAAACGAAAGGCCCAATTGTTGCAAGATCATTTGAGGTGGGTTTGTTGCATCACGAAGCAAAGTCCGAGGCGGCAAAACCACTTCCCAGCCCAATTTTGCATAACCACAGACAAAACCAGCAATGATACCCACAAGTATGGCGACTAAGATTTTCTTATTCCTGGAGTCAACTTGAATACCCATAGTACATCCTTAATCTAAGAGAAGATTTAACATACTATATTAATAAAAATATCATTAATTTGATTTAATACATATTTTTAATATGTTTACTGAGTTATCACACTTTATTTTCAGATGTAAAAAATAATATTATTTATATTTCAATTAGTTACTTCATATAAATAAAAAACATCCTCAAAATTTTACATTTTAATGTTATGTTATAACATATCTTTGAAATGACTATTATTACTTATTAACTAGGAAGACCGCATGATCTCTGAAAATAAAGCCCTCCCGGTCACCGTTCTCTCCGGCTTTTTAGGTGCGGGGAAAACCACTGTACTCAGTCATATACTCAACAATCGTCAGGGGAAAAAAGTAGCTGTCATTGTCAATGATATGAGTGAAATAAACATCGACTCATCGATACTCGCCAATGAAGTCACCCTCAATCACCATGAAGAAAAACTGGTCGAAATGAGCAATGGTTGTATTTGCTGTACATTACGTGAAGACTTACTCATCGAAGTAAGTCATCTTGCTAAAAGCAACCAATTCGATTATCTATTGATCGAATCAACCGGAATTTCTGAACCGCTTCCAGTTGCAGAAACATTTACCTTTACCGATGAAGACGGCTCATCACTCGCAGACTTAGCCACACTGGATACCATGGTCACGGTCGTTGATGCAGTCAACTTTATTCAAGACTACGAAACGGCACAAAACCTGACACAAATCGGAGAATCGATCGACGATGGCGATAACCGCAGCGTCAGTGACCTGCTGATTGAACAGGTTGAATTTGCTGATGTCATTTTAATTAGTAAAATCGATCTGGTTGAAGCTTCAAAGCTCGACCACCTCATTGCCATACTTAAAACACTCAATACGACAGCACGTTTGACCCCTATTCAAAATGGAGAGGTTGATGTTAGCGATGTTCTGGGAACAGGGTTATTCAATTTTGAACAGGCCAGTCAAGCACCAGGCTGGCTCAAAGAACTTCGGGGAGAACATGTTCCTGAAACAGAAGAATATGGAATATCAAGTTTCAGTTATGTCGCCAGACGTCCTTTTCACCCGAAAAAATTCTATGATTTTCTACACAACACACAAACGATAGGAAAATTGTTACGCTCCAAAGGCTATTTTTGGCTGGCAACCCAACCCGAATTTGCCGGTCAATGGAGCCAGGCCGGAGGAATGGCCCGATACGGACAGGCAGGTCTGTTCTGGAAAGCGGTTCCTAAAGAATACTGGCCCGAAAGTCGTGAACAACTCGAAGCAATCCAAAAGAACTGGGTTGAACCTTTTGGCGATATGCGCCAGGAACTGGTATTCATCGGGCAGGATCTCAATCAGGAACAGATCATTGAGTCACTTAATCAATGCCTGCTTGATGAAGAGGAATTACTTAAAGGAGAAAGTTATTGGCAAACACTACCCGATCCTTTTCCTAAATGGGAAATCAATCAGGGATAATCTTGCAGCGACTACGCTAAGGCACTTTATCCCAAGTTGAGGTGACTAATATTTAGCGTCATTGATTAAATTTTGTTTAGATTAAACGCGCTTTCACAGCGCGTTTAAATAAGGCCAGAAAGTTAAGACCAAAGTAATTTACCGAGAAAAGGTGCAAGACAAACCGTAATCATCCCGGCAAGCATCATAATGACGCTAGAAACTGCACCTTCGGTATGACCAATCTGATACGCTTTTGCAGTACCCGCGCCATGAGCTGAAGCGCCAAATCCGGCACCAAGTCCAAGGCGGGAGCGAATCGAAATAATCGCCATCATAAACTCACCAATCGCCATACCAAAAACCCCGGTAATCACGACGAATACAGCCGTCAGGTCACTTTTACCGCCAATTGATTTTGCTGCTTCAATCGCAAAAGGCGTCGTAATAGACCGCACTGCCAAGCTTCTTTGCAAGATATCCGAAAGATGGAAAAGCCGGGCGATCATCACGCTACTGCCGACAGCTACAATCACCGATACAGTCACTCCAACCGACAATGAAAGCCAGTGCCGTTTGATCAACTGACGTTGATCATAGACCGGAATCGCAAACGCAACGGTTGCAGGCCCTAACATCCAAAGCAGCCAATGGGAGTCTTTCATATAAGTATGATAAGGAATATGAAGGACAAACAATACAGCTAAAATCAACAAAGGTGCCAACAACAATGGCATCACCAGAATCGATTTTCTCTTACTGTAAAGCCACTTAGTCATGAAGTACAAAATAACGGTTAATACAAAACAGACCGGAGCCAACCAGGAACCCAACATCATTGATCCCTTCTTTTAGCATTTTTCAACGCCTGATGACGACGATGACGCAAAGCCAAACCTAACTCAATACGATGCATTCTATCGACAACAATCGCTGTCACTATAATCACGCATAATGTGCTCAGAAAAATCACCGAGACAATTTGTAATCCATGTTGACGAATCAGCGTTGGATACTTCATCACCGCCATAACGGCAGGAACAAAGAAAAGCAGCATCTCGGCCACCAACCATGTTGCCCCCTTACGCAGCCAGTCCGCTCGTACCACACCGGTCAATATAAAAATAAACAGCAGGATCATCCCTACCAGATTCGCAGGAATGGGAAAATGAAAATATTGAACTACGCGTTGAGCAACCAGCCAGAATAATGTAAGGACAATCACCTGAACAATAGTCAAGGCGAAAGACTGCAACCGATTCATCGAAAACAACCTCTTTGTATGTGATGTAGCTCACATTATATGCAGGAACAAAATAATCAAGAAATGACTTTTTTTTATTTTTTTTATGCCAAAATAGCATGATTAAAAACACATCATTCGAAGAACACTATGGATATTAAAATGCTTCGTTATTTTGTTGAGCTGGTCAAGCAACAAAGCTTTACCAGAGCATCAGAGAAGCTCTTTGTCACTCAACCGACCATCAGCAAAATGATCAAAAATCTCGAAGCAGAATTAGGTCAGCCACTGCTTCATCGCGATGGACATCGTTTTTGGTTAACCGATGCCGGTGAAGCCGTTTATCAGAGCGCGCAGGTTGTTTTAAGACAGATGAAGCAGCTAAAAGCAGAACTAAACGATCTCAATCAGCTCAAAACCGGCCATTTAAATGTCGGGATACCTCCAATGGTCGGCCATCTGTTTGCCAATTTGATTCGTCAGTATCGCCAGTCTTACCCAGAGGTTGAACTCACGATTCTTGAATATGGCGGACGAAAGATAGAACAAGCGGTACTTGAAGGCGAGCTAGATGTCGCGATTACTATGATCTCGCCACAAACAGATAAACGTCTTAACACACTGCCTTTTGTTAGTTATCCGATTTTTGCTATATTGCCCGATGAACCACGCTGGCAAAAAACCGATACCATTCGATGGACACAGCTCAAAGACGAGCCGTTTTATTCCTACACGGAAGAATTTACGTTAAGTGGCTATATCTATCGCATTTGTAAAAGTGCTGGATTTACCCCTCAGATTGCAGCCCGAAGCAGTCAATGGGATTTTTTAGTCGCGCTGGTTAAAAGTGGTGGTGTGGCTTTTTTGCCTCAACCTTTGTGTCAGCGCATTCATCAACAAGGCGTTATCGCTAAAAAAATCTCACCTTCGATCGACTGGAAACTAGGGGCAATCTGGCATTCAGAACGTTACTTATCACGCACCACTCAGGCTTGGCTGGAACTATGCCATCAGCAAAAGCATTTTGCTCAAGTCGACCCAATATGATTAAACTCTAAACTGTTTAATCATATTCTGAAGATTATCCGAACTTTTAGCAATCGCGCTACTTGAAGCCGCAATTTTATTCATCGACTTCTCGGTCTCAGTAATCGCAGAGCGAAGTGACTCGACATTACCACTTATTTCCATCGCCACATGGTTCTGCTCTTCTGAAGCACTGGCAACGTTATTATTCATCTGCGCAACTTCATCAAGCGAAGAAGCAGCGGAGCGCAGTTTTTCAGCCGTTTGCGCAGCTTGCTCACACACTTTCTCGGCTCGGTCAACGCTAGTTTTCATCTGTGACTGCGTCGCCTCCGAACTATTCTGCAAGGCCTGAATAATATCACTAATCTGTTCAGTTTCCTGCTGGGTATTCGATGCCAAAGCCCGCACTTCATCAGCTACCACCGCAAAGCCCCGTCCATTTTCACCCGCCCGCGCCGCTTCAATTGCGGCATTGAGCGCTAATAAATTAGTCTGATCAGCAATTTTCTGAATACTCTCGAGTGCTGTAGAAATCCGGCTAACCTCACCGGTCAAATCATCCACCGTCTGTGCACTTGCTTTAAACTCATCAGCGACTTCATGCAAAACATTAGAAGTTGCAATCACATCTGCGCTACTCTGTTCAATCTGATTTTTCGAGTCATTTGAGCGTCCGACTGCACTTTGAATATTTTCAGAAACTTCACGAAAACTTTTGCTCATCTGTGTCACAGATGTAGCAGCCATCGTGGTATGTCCAGCCTGTTCATGCAATGACTGATTAGTCTGCTCACTGACGCTGGAAAGCTGATGAGCAATTTGGTGCTGTTCATGGGTTTGTTCCGTAATTTGCGAAACCATATGTCGCAAATTCTGAACCATTTCATCCAACGTCCCCATAACGGTTTTACGATCGCAGGGAGGAACATTGACCGTCAAATCCCCTTTTGCAATCGAACGGGCAATTTGTTGCATAAGAACGGGTTCTGCCCCCAGAGGTTTAAGCACCAGACGGGTAAAATAAATGGCAATCACAACCACAACAACCAAAGTCACAATAAATATACTACAACCCACCACCCATAAATTCCGGACTGAAGCCAGTGCTTCATCACGACCTTTTTTAACCACAATCGCCCAATTAAGTCCTTTGTATTTAAATGGCGCATAGGCTGCGAGAACTTCTTTGCCTGTATAATCGGTCAGAAAATCAATCCCTGACTGCCCGGCCAGAGCGCGGCTGGCTGCTTCACTATTTAAACGCGATTGCCCAGGGAACAGGAAGGAACGTATTACATTAAACCGTTTTGGCTGCAAATACGAATCGGTACGAACCAGCTGATCATGACCGATTAACAATGATTCTCCTGTTTTTCCCATACCGCTACGCTGACTCATCATTGCGTTTAGATCCTCAACAGGAAATTGAGCAGCTAAAACCCCCATCAATTTCCCTTTTGGCGTATAAATAGGAGAAGCAATAAAAGCAGCCGGATTATCATAGGACGGGGCATACCGCTGAAAATCAACCATAATAGCCTGCTCTGATCGCGATTGTTTCACTTTTTTATAAGCCTTCGCCAGACCTGAATCCTTATAAGGCCCATGAGTTAGAGATGTTGCAAAATCGGTTTCTTTGAAAACGCTATAAAGAATTTCACCTTCATTATTAATTAAGAATATGTCGTAAAATCCGTATTCTTTTTGGATCCCTCTTAAATAGTTCTGAACATGTTGATGATACTGATCATATTCGTCCCCCACACCAGAGTGCATTAATTTATCCTTTTCCCCAACCGGGTGAGAATTGTTAACCAAATAACGATACTGAAACCAGACATCTTTATCATTTAAGCCATGCAGCAAATTATCGATATAACTGCTATCTGCTGAGGGGCGGTTTTTCTGCAGACGGGGTAAAAACTCTTTCAGATAAAAAACCCGTAACTCTTTTCTCTCTTCTTCAATCATTTTAGGGTCTAATTGGGCAACCTGATAAGCATGGTCAAAGTGCTCTAACACATTGATTATTTCAGGGTCGGTCGAAAGAAGATGCACTTCGGTTGTTAAACGATTTAAATGGACCCGAATCGAAGAGCTTTTGATTTCCTGCACAGCTTTTAATTTAGAAAAAGCCTGCTGCTCTAAATCATTCGATGCGAAATTAGTCGTTACAATAAAAACAAATAGCATCGGAATAATTCCAACAGCAACAAGCAATAGCATCATCTTTTGCTTAAAACTCATCGTACAATCCTTCGTATTCAGTCATATTTAGAAATTGACTGTTTGTCCAAAACTAAAGCTCCTTATCACTAAAAAAGTGTAGATGAAATTTATCATTAGGCCTAATCAAACCCGATATGCATGATTTTGAATAACCTTCCCGGGTACTGCACATACCTTTAGGCTAAATTAAGAGTAAGTCTTAGAACGTGTTGACGTTTGGCAATAGTTCAACATCACCTGGCACCATTTCCAATGTGTGAGTTTAATTTATTGTTTATTAAAGGAAATTTTTATTAATATTCGGAGAAATACATGCTCTATCCCTGTCTCGATTATTTATCCTATCGGATGAATCAATCCATCAAAAATACTTTTAGCACCATTGAGGATGCCGTATTAGTTTCTCCTCCGGTTGACTTAGATGGAACCCCCACCCCCAATATTCAGAACAAAATACTATTATTTATCAGTCAGCTTGAGCGGGATCCCTACCCCCAACAAATTCCCACCTATCCTGGTCATCCACAAAAACGGATCGCTCTAACCAATAAACCGTTATATGTCAGTCTATCAGTTGTTATGGCCGCCTCATTTTCCAGTGCCAACTATACCGATGGCTTAAAATTACTGTCTCATCTGATGGCTTTTTTCCATCGGAACCCGCTTTTTAATCGCCATAACTCACCCGATTTACCTGAAATTATCGAGCAAATTGCCATGGAAATGGAAAACATCCCGATGGAACAACTCAGCCATATGTGGGGAATGGTGGGTTCCCGGTATCTTCCATCGGTTGTATATAAAACCCGTGCCGTCATTCCCGATAGTGAAGCCATCCTCACACAGACAGGACAGCTGGCTACACCGGAACTCACTATGAACAGGCAGCCATCATGACCCGTTACCAAAATTTTCTATCGATCATCGTCTCTCATCGTTACTTTACTCCCGTGGTTACCCATAACCTTCAGTTTGAATGGGCCCCCACCAGCCACCACTGGCTCAACCAGCAAAATATGTTGGTTAAACCTATCTTAGGGGGAATTTGTATTCTCAGTGATCAAAACAATCCCCCCGAATTGGGCGATAACAGGACACTGAATCTTAAAATTTTCAGCCCAGACCCTCTGTTTCGCAATTATACAAAGGCTCCAGATCCAAAGATCCTCTATACAACTTACTTCGCCACCGATTTAACCCAACCCGATAATACATTAAGCATTCACCCTGATCGCTGGCTATCGGCAGAACAACTACTCAAACTTGCCGAAAATCAGCAGATTCCCCCATTTCACCCAAGAGAACTCAATCAAAATTTAGTCGGCTACCTTAAGCTACAATTATCGCAGCAGCGATCAGAGAAGGCACAAAGAGTTGTCACATTAAATTATCAGGCCAGTCAAGGATACTGGCGCTACTACTTCAGTGATAACTATATCGATGAACACTGCTCAATATCAGATATTCAGCAACAACATACATTTCAATATACAGGGAAAACCAATCTGACCGGTTTTGGCCCGGCCACTGTTTTTCAATCGGACCAGCCACTTTATCTTGCTAAAAAATCCCCCTATCACTTTCAACTCAAGAAAAATAATCAAATCTTGATTCGCCACCTACCCGCCGCCAGCCCGAATAACTTAACGCGCGACAACACACCAACGGAAAATGCCATCAACTATGATATTTATCTCTCTTGACATATCGCTTAGTGACTGACTATACGTTTAATAGGTTATCGCAACCCACGACTCAAGCAAATGCGTGTAGACCTGTAAATCTTACATTGAGAAACAGCAGCCCCCAGCGCTACCTCGGGGTAATAGGTTTCTTTTGACAACGTTGATAATTTGGCCATGCAGATAGCTTAAATATCTCCAAACGAAAAGGATATCACTATGGGTGTCATGAAAACTCCCGGCGTTTATATTGTTGAAAAGAATGCGTTCCCTAACTCTGTAGTTGAGGTTGCAACAGCCGTTCCTGCATTCATCGGATATACCGAAAAAGCAGATAATGGCGGTAAAACATTATTAAACAACCCCTGGCGAATCGCCTCGATGTCTGAGTTTCGTCGATATTATGGTGGACCTGCCCCCCACCAGTTTGATATCAGTGAAGCAGATGATCCTGCTACAGCTCCCATCGCATTCACTCAAGATGACAAAAGCTATCAGATTAAACAGTCAAACACGCGCTATCTCTTGTATTACAGCATGATGTTTTTCTTCCAAAACGGCGGCGGCCCCTGCTATATCGTCTCGGTTGGAAACTACAAAGATGATTTAGATGCAGGAAAACTCAAATCAGGTATTACTCCCTTAATCAAAGAACAAGAGCCGACCATGGTGGTCATACCTGAGGCTATTCAACTTGCCGAAGATGATTGCATTAATGTCCAACAGGCAATGCTTGGTCATTGTGGTGGCAAAATGAAAAGCCGGGTGGCTATTTTGGATGTCTGGGAAGGATTTAAAGATCGCCAACACCCTGATGGTGATTGTGTCGAAAACTTTCGCTCTAAATTAGGCATCAATTATCTTGATTACGCCACCGCTTACTATCCGTGGCTCAATACATCCATCGTTCAGGACAGCGACTTAAGTTTTCACAATATCAGCAACATTGATAAGCTCACCGAGCTCTTGACTGCTGAAGTAACCACTGAGTTTAAAGACTTAGAAGAGCTCTCTGATGAAGAACTCAGCACTGGAGGCAACAAACTCCGGGCTACGAAAAAACAACAAATGCTCGATGAAATCGCAAAATTAAGCGCAAGTGATCAGAGTGATTTTGAACAGGAACTACTGAATAAGGTCCTTTTAACTATCAGCCCCCTTTATCAAACCATTCTGGCCGACATCAAATTCCAACAAAATATTCTTCCTCCAGCAGCAGCCATGGCAGGGATTTATACCATGGTCGACAACTCAAGAGGCGTCTGGAAAGCACCGGCCAATGTCAGTTTAAATGCCGTTATTTCACCGACGGTCAATATCAGTGATGATGAGCAGGAAGACTTAAACGTCACCCCCCAGGGCAAATCGATTAATGCAATCCGTCCGTTCATCGGTGAAGGGACTCTGGTCTGGGGAGCCAGAACACTCGATGGAAATAGTCTGGACTGGCGCTACATCAATGTCCGGCGCACCATGATTATGCTCGAACAATCCATCAAGCTCGCATCAAAAGCGTACGTTTTTGAACCCAATATCGCCAATACCTGGGTTTCCATGGAAAGCATGATTGGCAACTTCCTGTATGGGATCTGGAAACGCGGCGGCCTGGCAGGAGCAGCACCCGAAGATGCCTACAGCGTTAGCGTCGGATTAGGGAAGACCATGACCTCTGAAGATATTTTAGAAGGGATATTACGAATTACCGTCTTAGTCGCTATTAGTCGTCCGGCTGAATTTATCGAGATCACCTTCCAGCAGCAGATGCAAAAATCTTAGGCAGGCACTCTGATCACAACGCATTTCAATTTATAGGAGAATCCCATGGCAGATGATGGATCAGCTCAATCAGAAACAGTCTGGCCGATGCCCAAATTCCACTTCGAAGTGAAGTGGGACGGAGGAGCCGGGACCGGAATGGTCGCCGCATTTCAGGAAATTTCAGGACTCGATACCGAAGCCCAGCCCATTGAATACCGGGCCGGCAACAGCCCGGTTTTTTCAACCATAAAAATGCCAGGCATTGTCAAAACCAGTAATGTCACCATGAAAAAAGGCATTTTCAAAAGTGATAACAAATTCTACGACTGGTATTCAAAAATCAAAATGAACACCATTGCCCGAACTGCCGTCACCATTAATTTACTCGATGAATCAGGCAGTCCGGTGATGAGCTGGAAGCTGAAAAATGCCTGGCCCACCAAAGTCACCGGAACCGATCTTAAATCAGACGGTAATGAAGTGGCTGTTGAAACGATTGAACTAGCCCATGAGGGGCTGGAAATATCCGTGTAACCAACCCAACGCAGCTATCACTTCATTGATAGCTGCGTTTGTAGAATATGGAAATCAATGATGACAGATGAATGGCCTATACCTGCCTTCCATTTCAGTGTATTAGTCGGCGCAAATTTATTTGAAACAGCCTTTCAGGAAGTCTCTGGTATCGAATTAAAAATAGAAACAGAAGAATATTTCGAAGGAGGCTGCAGCTGCGCCTATTACCTGCCCCAACCGGCTAAAAACAACCGACTCACCGTAAAACGGGGAATTGCCCCACTCACTTCACCTTTAGCCATATGGTGTATCGCCTGCTTTGAAAGCAACAGTCAGCTCAAAATACAAACGTCTCCAGTCACCGTCCATCTTCTGGACGAAAACCATATACCGTGCCGTATCTGGCTATTTTCAAATGCTTATCCTGTTAACTGGAAAACAGATCCATTGAATTCGACAAAAAATGAAGTAGCTATCGAAGAAATTGAATTTTGTTATAGCCGTTCTCACCGGAGTTTATAAACATGCCAATCGAAGTAAAACAAATGGTGATTCAATCCAACATCACAAGCGCAGCGAATCAAACCTCGAAAGCCGAAAATCAACACTGTAACAGCGATGGTTACAACGGGTTATCCCTCCGAAAAGGAGAACAGCTCAGAGCTCTTCGGGAAATCCATCTGAATATCCATCAGGATATCCGGGAGCGATAATGGAAAAATTAAAAATCACCGCCATCGATGATCAACGCGCCTTTAGTGTCATGCTCAACCCCAATACATTTAAACATGACCTGGGCATTAACTACTCCAATGACACATGTAAAAACCGGCAGGCTCAGGGAGATATTGCACCGACCATGAACTATACCGGTTACCAAAGTGAAAAGCTTAATTTTGAACTGATGCTCGATGCCACGGGCGTTGTCGAACAAGACGATGCCGCATCCATAGATGACCAGATCGATTCATTAAAAAACGTAGTCTACCGATATGTCGGCAGTCAGCATCAGCCCAGTATTGTAAGCATCATCTGGGGCGATTTATCGTTCAAAGGGCGGCTCACATCTATGGGCATTTCCTATGTCTTATTTGATTCAACAGGCATCGCTCTTCGCGCCAAAATCAATTTGTCTTTTGAACAATATATGGATGAACAAGAAAAAGCGAAGCTCGCTAAAAAGTCCTCTCCCGATCTCACCCATGTCGTTGAGTTTAAAGCAGGAGATACCTTGGCGCAGTTATGTGAACAGATTTATCACGACTGCACCTATTACATGGAAATTGCCAAAGTGAACCACCTGGCAAGTATCCGCCAGATCCCAACGGGAACCAAACTCTACTTTCCACCACTGGTTTAATCAGCAGACGAGGTTATATGTCAAATCAGGACAATCACGGAGTTGTAACCTTTACCATTAAAGCCAATGGAAATGCAATCGCCAGTGACATAGGAGTGATTGCCATTGATGTTTTTACACAGATCAACCGGGTTGCTCACGCCAAGCTGCTCATCACCGATGGAGACATCGCCAAACAAACCTTCCCGGTCAGTGAAACCGATACATTCAAACCCGGAACCAAAATCACCATCAATGCCGGTTATAACAGCAATGAAAGCACCATTTACGAAGGGATTGTCATCAAACATGCCATCAGTATCTCAGGTCATAACCAAACTATGCTTGAAATCACCTGCAAAGATCAGGCAGCCGCTATGACAATTGCCCGGCAAAGCAAAACCTACTTAAAAAAAACAGACAGCGATATCATCAAATCACTCATTGGCGATTATTCAGGGCTTGGCGTTGATCAGGTAGAAAGCACCTCAACCGAGCATGATGAACTGACTCAATTTAACTGCACCGACTGGGATTTTATGCTGACCCGCGCCGAAGCCAATGCGATGGTGGTCTGTAATCAATCCAATAAAGTGGCTGTCACATTCCCTAAAATCGACAAAAGCCCGGCTATTAAAATAACTTATGGTTCAGAACTTATCGATTTCTCAGCTGAAATCGACCCCAGTTATCAACTGAATCAGGTGACCGGGGTCGGTTGGGATCCCAGCCAGCAGCAAATGGCTAAAGGACAGGCATCCAGCCAGTCCATTAGCGATCAAGGCAACCTGAGTAGTAGCTCACTGGCCGATATATTCGGAGTCAAAGATTACCGGCTGCAGACATCGGCAGGACTCACGCAAGAAACGCTGGAGAGCTGGGCAAAAGGTCAGCAAATCAAATCAGCTTTATCGAAAATTCGCGGATCATTAAGCTTTCAGGGCAATGCTAATGCAACCATTAACTCTCTGATAGCAGTTGCCGGCGTCGGCGAGCGATTCAATGGCTCCCATTATATCAGTGGTGTTCATCACCAGATTGAACAGGGTCAGTGGATCACCACCGTGAATCTGGGTCTGTCACCGATGTGGTCCAGTGATCATAGGGATTTAGGCGCACCACAAGCCGCAGGCTGGCTGCCACCGGTTGACGGAGTGCAAATCGGCATCGTCACCCAACTCAATGAAGACCCTCAATCCCAATACCGTATTCAGGTTAAGATCCCAGCCCTGGGAGATGAAGATAACCTGCAATGGGCCAGACTGATGAGCTATTACGCCACATCAGGGAGTGGCAATTTTTTTATTCCCGAAGTCAATGATGAAGTACTGATCAGCTACATTAATAATGATCCATCACAACCTGTCATTTTGGGCAGCGTTTACAGCAGTCAACATACGCCACCTTATGACATCAGTGCGGAAAACAACACCAAGGCACTGGTCACTAAAAGTCAGCTCAAAATAGAATTTAATGAAGAAGATAAAGTCATCACGCTGATCACCCCGGCAAATAACAGCATCACCATCAGCGATAAAGACAAAGCCATTACCATCAGCGATCAAAACAGCAACAAAGTCACCCTTAACGACAGCGGCATCTCACTGGAAAGCCCCAAAGATATCAAACTGTCAGCAAAAGGTGGCATTTCATTAGAAGCCACCAGCAATATCAGTTTAAAAGCGCAAGCTGATCTCAAAGGGCAAGGGCTCAATGTCACATGGCAGGCCCAAACCGGATTCACCGCTAAAAGTTCTGCTACCGCTGAACTTTCGGCCTCAGGAATGACCACCATTAAAGGTGGTCTGGTCAAAATAAATTAAGGAGCGACCATGCCATTTGCAGCCCGAATCACCGATATGCATGTCTGTCCCATGCAAACTCCAGGCGTTCCTCCAATTCCACATGTTGGAGGCCCGGTCATCGGACCGGGTGTTCCAACGGTTCTTATCGGCAATCTACCCGCAGCCGTCATGGGCGATAGCTGTACGTGTGTCGGGCCACCATCGACCATTGTGGCCGGCTCAGCCACCGTGTTGATCGGGGGGAAACCCGCCGCCCGAATGGGAGACAGTACAAACCATGGTGGCAGTATCGTTCTTGGCGAACCCACGGTTCTGATTGGCGGTTAACAAGGAGATGAGGATGAGACAACACAACGATTTTCTGGGTACCGGCTGGGCCTTTCCACCCCGTTTTGTCCAAGACAACCAGAGCCCGGTGCTCAGCCAGGATGAACAGGATATTCAGCAGAGTTTAATTATTCTGCTCTCGACTATCCCCGGAGAGAGGATCATGCATCCTGAATATGGTTGTTATCTGCACCGAATGGTTTTTGCAAAGCTCACACCCACCACGTTCACCGAGATCAAGACATATATTCGCGAGGCCATTCTGTTTTTCGAATCCAGGATCGATTTACTCAGAATTGATATTCAGGCCGAACCACAACAGGGACAACTCATGATCAACCTTATCTACCAAATCATCACAACCAATGCCCGGGGAAACATGGTCTATCCATTTTATCTACAAGAAGGGACGCTCATTGATCCCAGTCTGTTATCCACAGATTAAAGGAACAACAGACGATGACTACGACTTCACAGCAACGTCGGCAAAAAGCGCTTCAGCCTGGGTATTTTAAACTTCATGAACTCAGTTTCGAACAACTGCTCATCTGGGCCAAGCAACTCGCCCATGAGATCCCTTATTACAACGAGAAAAACCAACTGTACGGAACATGGGAGCGCATGTTCGAACAAAACGAGTTGGTCATCTGTGCCACCATTTTAAGTATCGATATTAAACGCTATAAACAGCAATTTAAACAAGCCTATCAGAGAGGTGAGGATATCGCAGTCGATTACCTTTTCCAACTACTCGAACAATTTAACCAATGGTATCAGCATCTGCCTAATCACCCGCAGCTCGCTTATCAACTCAAATTCATCCTATTGACTCACTACCAAAGTCAACTGATTGACCCACTGCAACAATTACTTAGCAACTTAGCGCCCGACAAACAGCCCGACCTTCGCCACTTCGACTCGCTCTGGCAACTCAACCGGGTCTGTCCGGCCCTGTCATCGAATCATTCTGATTTAATCGGGCACTGTTTTTCGCAAATCATACTCACGATCAGCGCTTTGCAAAAGGAATGTCGACCATTATTGGAAAGCTCATTCCAACATGGCGAACATCCACCTCAAATGGCACTTTACATCAGCTTTTTGAAGCTATTCCAGCAAGCCCGACGTAAAATCAATCAGTTCACACAGTGTCATCTGAACTTCTACTATCAGGATGTTTTAGGACAAACATGCCAACCGACACCTGAAAATCAGGTTTATCTAAAACTATCTCTGACACAAAACAACAATTCCCCGGTTGCCATCAAACAAAATGCTATTTTCAGCCCGGGACACGATCAACAGTTCAACCGGATCGACTATCAGGCAGCTTATCCGATATTAGTCACCGATGCCGAGGTTCAACAAGCTTTCAGTTTAACGTTTAACCGGGATCAGTTAATTGCCCCGGAACATGCATTAGGATTCACCAGTAGCATCAATGGCCAATCGATAGACATTCATCCCAAACTTGCAGGGGCCGATCTCCCGGCCTTGCAATCCTTTGAGCTTTTTAATGCCTCCACAAATGATCCGATTCATAAAATGGGGATAATCATCACCGATTCCGTTTTAATCATGGGTCAGGGAGAGCGAAACGTCTCGTTAGACATCCATCTTAACGAAAAACAACAAGCGGGTATTTACCAACAGCTCTACCGACTCAACCAATCGACCAATAAATCAGAAAACATAAATGAAATCAATGTACTATTTAATCAACTGCGAACACTTTACAGGCATACATTAAATGAAATAACTCCCCTGGAGCGGCCATCCGGGTCACTCACCTCACAGCTCACCGAGCAAGAAACCGAACAGCTCATAAATGCGCCAATCGCCCAACAGCTGCGCGAACTGTATCGCTATTTCTTTCTCATGCTGCTTAAACAAGCTAAGCAACCTGAGTCATTTTACCGGGTGTTAGGCCTTATCATCAGTCGCCATACCCTATCACCACATCCCTGGCTGAGCGAAGATGATATTAAAGCCATTGTTGAGCACAGCAGGCAAACCTTATCACGACAGGACTCAGCCCTGGCTACAATTGAAGACCTGCTCATCGAAGATAAAAAAGATAAAAAAGACATCTTCAAAAGTCAGCAAACCCTGTTCACAGAGCTATATAGTCAGCTGTTTGATCTTCAGATCACCACCGCCGAAGGCTGGCAAGAGGTACCGCTCTACCAAATTTATCCGCTCACAGACTCATCTGCTAATCACTATGGCTTTACCCTGACCTTTACACTGGAAGCAGGCTTCCCTGCGGTCATTTGTGCCTCTTCTGAACTCCATGGAACAGATAAAACGCTGACCCATCCGGCGCTAAAACTAACCCTTAAAGCACAAACAAACTGCTTTCCTTACTCCATTTTTCGGGATTTTGAACTGAATTCGATTCAGTTTCACGTTGAAGTCAATGAGTTAACCCAGCTGCAACTATTCAATAATGAAGGACAAACCGATCCAAGCCAGCCTTTCCTGCCTTTTGGCGTCAGACCAACGGATGAATCCTATCTCGTTGTAGCCTGTGAAGAGATTGCCCGTAAAAAACTCGATGCATTAACGCTGCATATGCAATGGGCCGAACTGCCACACACTAGCGATGGTTTTCGTCAACATTACCAGTATTATCCATATCCCTATCGCAATCAGAGCATGCAAATCGCTCTGGACGTTTTAAGTCACGGGCTTTGGCATCCTCTGGGAGATGTCAGCTATCCATTGTTTGAACCTAAAGAAGGTCCGCTCAACCGGGTCAGTGAATTTCATGTCACTATGCATCATGCATTTACTCCCGTGGTTCAAGACTGGCCAGCGGTTGCATTTAGCCAGCAAACCAACCCCCGCAATGGCTTATTTAAAATTAAATTAACCGGCCCAGAAACGGCTTTCGGCCATCAACTCTATAGCCCTTTACTAAGCCAGATACTGCTGGAAAATGCTAAAAAGAAAAAAAACAAACCGCTGCCCAATGCCCCTTACACCCCAAAAATCAATCATTTTTCGCTAAATTATCAGGCACATAGTCAAATTCAGCTGGATCAACCTGCAATCGCTCACAGCGGGCAAATTTACCATCTTCATCCTTTTGGGAGCGAGTGCATCTACCCGCCCCGCGATCCGAATGCGACACAAAGCAGGCGATTTTTCGCCAATTATCCTTATGATGGTTATCTCTACATCGGGCTATCCGCATCCGAACTATCAGGTTATCTCAACCTGTTCTTTTTGCTAGATGGTCAATCTGAAGTTCTCTCTCCCTATCCATCCCAGGCCTATCATTGGGCTTATCTGGTCGATGACCGCTGGTGTCCTTTATCTGCGGCACACATCGTTCATGACACTACGCGGGGATTTATCACCACCGGCATTGTGACACTCGATCTGCCTGAAGCTCTCAACACCTGCCACAACGTCATGCCAGATGGACTGTATTGGCTCTGTGTCAGTACCAGTGCGGGAATCGGTGAATACCCGCATTGCCGACACATTGCGACACATGCTTTAGCCGTCAATGGTCAGGCAAGCCATATCGAACAATTTGTAAACTGGCAAGCGCATCCCAAACCCGCGAATTTAGCGCAGATAAACCAGTTAACACCACTTGCAGCAGCACCGGCTCAAGAAGATCGGCAACAATGGATCTTAAGAGTCAGCGAATATCTAAGACATAAAAATCAAGCCATTACCCCTTGGGATTATGAACACCTGGTTCTGCAACACTTCTCTGACATAGGCATCGTCAGCTGTTTTGCCCACCACCGTTTTGATGATGACAAAAATGTACCGGGACACGTGCTGATCATCGTCAGTCCTAAAGCTGTCCACTGCCATCATACACCTTGTGAAACGATCACCATCAGCTCAGCAACACTATTGGCAATTCAACATTTTCTCCAGTCAGTGAGCCGCAGTGCCTGCCAAATTGAAGTTCGAAACCCGGGATATGAAACCATTGAGGTCCACTGTCATGTTGCATTTGAGTCAGGAACTCACCACGGTTTAGCACTTAGAAAACTTGAGTATGCCATCAACCAATATCTGTGTCCCTGGCAACCGGATAACGGCAATCAGGGACTGGGCTGGCAACTCTCTCTCGCTAAGCTCACCGCTTTTATCAGTCAGTTTCCACAGGTGACGAAAGTCAGCGGGCTGTCGGTATTAAAAATCAGCCAACGCGGATCGATCGACTATCATTTACAAGACAGTGCAGCCACGCAACAACCCATTCAGGCGATGTATCCATGGTACTTGCTGCTTCCTGCTGAACATCACTCGATTCAAGTCATGTCCAAAGGCCAAATCAGCCAGCCGCAACCCGTTGGTATTGGAGAGTTGATCGTGGGTGAGCAATTCATTGTGAACTCAGCGCATGACCCTCAAAAGAGAGAACAATAATTATGCCGAAACGGAATCGAAGCACGTTAAAAAATTACTTTCGTCAAGGCGCAATGCCTTCATCGGAACACTTTGCCGATTTAATTGACTCCTGTGTCAATCAGGTTGAAGAAGGCTTTTCTAAACAGCCAAATCATGGACTACAATTAACCGCTTTAGACCGACAGCATTTACTGAGCTTCTATCAGCGCAATGATCCGAATACACCACTGTGGAGTATCGCCTTTGGCAAACAACAGGATCACCTGCAAATCATTGCCCAATCACAAGATGAAACAAACGAACCAGTACAAACACCCAAGCAAGGCCAGCCAACACAGACGCAATCACAAGCCACATTAACAATAACCCGGAATGGCAATATCGGCATTCAGAGCGAACAGCCAGAATACACATTAGATGTTAACGGCACGATTGCCTCGAAAGGGCGGTTTGGCACTCAGCTCATTGAGGATGAAATCCCAGCTGATGGACAATGGCACGATCTCACGCCTGAACTAGAAGGTTGCCATATGTTTGAAATTGTGGCTGGCGTGGGGATACGGGGCACGGGCCATTATGCACTCCTTCATGCCATCGCCATCAACACCTGTTCACCCAGTCATTGGTGGAACTGTCTCTGGCACCGTAGAAACCCGATTCACACCCAGCAGGGCTTTTATCGCTCAGGTGCAGACAAAATCAAATTACGCTGGAAACGGAGCTCACAACAAGGGCGCATCAGGCCCTATATTTTACAAATCCGGACTAACACCTGCTATCAGAAACCACGTATTATCCGCTACCACATCACGCAGTTGTGGCAAGACGAATACATGATGCACTGTCAGCCTGAAGCGACTCAGCCACAGGATGATGCATGAACCCATCCATCCCAAGGCACACACAGCAAGACTCACCGGACAGCTTTAAGCAGCTCTACCGGCAGGGACTCGTCTATCTACAACAACTCAGTGGCCAGATTTGGACTGACTACAACCTGCATGATCCCGGGGTAACAATTCTGGAGCAGGTTTGCTATGCATTAACAGACCTCGTCTATCGCAGTGACTTCGAAGTAGCTGACTATTTAGCGCAGCCTGACGGACAGATTTTATATGACAAACAGGGGCTGGCTGTGGCAGATGCCATTCTCTGGTCTCTGCCACAACAAGCCGCTGATTTTGAGACGTATCTGCTTAAAACCATTCCAGAATTAGAGGAGGTTTGGGTCACATCCCCAAGGATGTCCCCATATCAGGGCATCGACCAGATAGCATGTCGCCTCAATCGTTTTAATCGCCAACGTTGTCTTGCCGAACCAGGCTGGGGCGATCAAATTATTGAGCGAATCAAAACAAGTTACCATCAGGTCCGGCCTCTGGGTGACGATCTTGCCGAGGTCAATATCGTTGGAAAAACAGGGGTTGAACTGTGCGCTGAAATTGAAATCACCGCGCATGCGGACCCCAGCCAGCTCTGCGCTGAAATTTACGCTCAAACTGCACAATGGATTACCCGGCAGGCTCCGGCAACAGCATTAAGTGGATTATCCGAGTTCCTATTAGCGATTCCCGGCGTTCTGGCTATCAACCATTGGCAGTTATTCAGTTATGAGCAGGAGCACTCACGCCATGAACCACTCGATCATTTACCCGAACATGCTTGGCTTATTTTTCCTTTAAGCGCATCTGATATGCAGTTGCAGTTACGTCAACATGAACACCCCGTCACTACTGATTATTCCGAGATCCAATTTCACTTTCAGCATCATCAATATCACGATGCAAAACCGCTGGACACACCGGTAGAAATTGCCGCAGCGCCTGGCGGGCATTTTTACAATCTGAATCAATACGAATCAATTCAAACGTTATTTCCTCGTAACTACCGTCTGCGCGGAGAACAAGTGCGAAGCAATAGTCCGGCTCAACGTTCGATGCGCCATCAACTTCGCAGTTATCTGTTACTGTTTGATCAGCTCATGGCCAATTTCTGTGGGGATTTAGCCGGGATCAGGGCCCTTTATTCCACCTCACTGACCCATGATCACAGCTATCAGATCCAAGTGCTCACCCCACAGCAGTTTGAGGGTATTAACCAACACTATCCCCAACAGCCCGTTGACAAATTGCAACAGATCCAAGCCTGTTTTGATGATTACCCACAACGCAAAGGGCGGATCTTTAACTACCTTTTAGCACTGTATGGTGAACGCTACCCAGACGACTTCCATCGACGTTTCAACTGTTACCACACGCCAGAGCAACTCGAATGGCAACTCCTGAGATATAAACAGCAATTTATTCATCAAATCGCTTCATTAACCGCAGAGCGCGGCAGCGGACCGAACCTGCAAGATACAAATATTCCGGGGGGATATATTCGTCGTATTGCTCTATTACTGGGAATGCAGCCACCTGATCAGCCAATATATAGCCGGAGTATCACGCAACATCTGTTAAATATCGTCTCAAACCATCACTTTGAGCAAAGTGATGTTGGCCAGAAAACACTGTTCAGACTCCGAAATACCTTACAATCACAACTAAGCGATGTACCCCAATATGACCACTCTCAGACATTAACCGACCAACAGATCCGTCAGATGCGATCAGCCATCTTTGCGCTTAAAGGGCAAACCATGCCGGTATCATTATTACAGCATGGCATTGACCATCATCGTTATCAGATCCTCAAACGGACTAAAGAAGGCGATTACCAACTCTTTTTTAAATATTCAGATGAAGACCCACAGCAATTACTGTATATCGGACGCCACAGGCAACGTCAGAAACTCGTCCAGTTCAGTCATTATCTCCAGCAATGGTTAATAAAACTGAATCAGGAAAGTGAAGGCATCTATGTCGTTGAACATATCACATTAAGACCCTGTCAAAATGCCGCTCAAACCAAGGAACAAGACGATCCCTACAGCCAACAGATCAGCCTGATATTGCCCGGATTTACAGCCCGTCATCATCACCCCTTGTTTCGTCGTCAGGCCCAGGACATTATCGAGCGCAATAGCCCGGCGCATCTGCTGATTCATTATCACTGGTTGTCTTTTTATGATTTTTGCCGCTTTGAAACACTCTATTTGAACTGGCGAAAAGCCCGGGCCCATCAACAAAATCTTTCGGATAAGGCTCACTGTGAACAGCAGGCAAACAAGCTATTCCAGTTTTTACAACAACCGGCCAGCGAAGATGAGGAACTCACACTATGAGAGCGCCCCATCAAATCCAACAGGCGACATTATCGTTCAACTTTGATAATGCCTTACAGGCCGAGCAGTTTGAGCGACAAGCCCATCGCTGGACAACAGAACAACTGCTACCATTAATCGAGCAAATCTTTGAGCGATTTAACCCCAATCATGATGTCATAACGATTGACCGCTTAGAACTGGATCTGGGCAAGCTGGTGGCCGATTCACTCCCCGGGCAATTACTCAACGCCATAGAAGTGCAGCTCTGTGATAAGTTAGGGCACTATCTCAGCCCAAATCCCCAGACACCAACCACAAACGTTCAACGCTTTTCACCTGATGCCTATCAGTGGCAACAGGCAATACATTTTTTACAAACCGGCTATTTACCGTGGTCTGCACAACCATCACAACCCCATCAGCCCTTCGATCTTGGCAAAATCACCCTCGAACATATCGATGAACTGAATCAATTTTTAACCCAACTTATTCAGCCGCATCCCCTACTGGTACGTCTGACTTATCAGCTTTCAGCCCCATCTTTAGCACAACTGATTGAACAACTTGCCCCAGATTTGCGTCAAATCGCCCTGAATCAACTGGTTTGCCTTGAGAAACGCCATCATCCCCGTTTAAAACAGACCATCAGTCATCATTTTCAAAGGCTACTTAGCCGCGCACTGGAGCAGCACCGACTCAGCGAATTGATTCTATCTCACTGGGAAACATGGGTCAGTGAATACAGCAACGCCCTGATTGCTACACTTAAATCACACCATCAGGATGCTCAACTGCCCTACCTCTTGTGCGAACAGCTGAGTGAATCGCAACGATTTCGCCTGCTTGAACACATAGAACCGGCTGAATATCCATTTCTCTACCGGGTTCTGACCCACCCCCAGATCTGGTATCCCCGGCCAGACAAACCGATAATCGCCAAACCGCAGCCTGTTGCTCACATTCAGCAACAGCTCTGGTTATTCACCCTGCACTATCTGCTTGTTGAACGAGGCAGCCGGTTTAACCGGCAGAACTATATGCACACGCTGCTTGAACAGATGGCAGCCTGTCAAAACCTGCATACAAACCAGCTTATTGGGGCGCTGCGCTGCGCGTTGAGCACACTGGATATCGATTCGGCGCTGCAACGCCAGATGCTCAGCCTGCTCTCAATCTTTTCAACCAGACAAGGCAACCCTCAACCGAATATCGAACAATTCAATCAGATGGTATCACCAGAGCGCCAGCAATGGCTCCTACACACATTACTATCGGGTGATATCACCCCGTTGCTACCCCAGCTACTTGAGCAACATCATGCGATGCTGATTTCTACCCTCAGTTACCTGACCAATACTCCCAGACTCAGGCAACAGCTCAACACACAGTTAACGTATCAAACTAAACGGGCCATTTTGCGATCCATTCATCCAAATGAAAAAGAGCTGCTAAACAAGCCGACTCAAGTCACTCAACAATGGGATCAACAATTCACACCACACAAACCAACGGTTCAAACTGCGCCTGAAACGGATGCCATGCTGGCACTGGTCAGTGCACTACAATCGGGGCAAGAACATCAACTGCAAACACACTGGCCCGAAAATCAACATGAGTTTAAAAAGCTCCTCCGGTGGATAGGGCAACTAGCAGCAATTCGTCAACACTGGGCAGAGCACTACTCCGATCCCATGCTATTAAAACTCACGGATGTCATTGAACCTGCCGCTCACGATGATATTCAGATGGTGACCCATGAGCGCCGTTTATTTGCAGCGATGCCATCAAAACATCAATCACGTTCTGAGCTAACCGATTCAACCTTACGAATCAGTCTCTGGCAATTTACGTTAAGTTACCTGTTACTGGAACAGGAGAGCCACTTTAACCGTCAAAGCTATCTGCAATCTCTGATTACCCAAATGGCCGCCCGGCGCAATATCAGCCAGGCACAATTACTTGCGGCTATGCTGAAACTATTACAGCAACACACCACACCCGTTTTGTTGAGCATTTGCCAATCCTTATTACAACCCTGGCAAACTCTTCGCCTGTCCGATAAAGAACGCCCTGAACAACAGACCATGCTGGCGATCATCGATCACTGGCAACAGGAAACCATTCGCCCGGGCCGAACTTCCCAGAAATGGTTTGGACTGATACAGGCACTCACCGAAGCCAACTCATCAAAATGGCAAACCCATTTCAACACACTCACAGATCAGGATTTTCCCCCTTTAAAAACACTATTAAACCGGTTAGGCCAACAAGAATATGCGCGCCACCGCTGGGCGGAACGCTTCGATGATGCAACATTACAGGGATTGGTTGGATTGATAGCTCCAGATGCCGTACAAATCGTAGATGAGGTCATCGAACACCCCCATATTTTCTCAGCTCCCGTGACAAAATCACCTATGACAACTCTTTCAGAACAGGCCCTTAAACAAAGCTTATGGGAATTCACCTTCACCTATTTACTAATCGAGCGAGGCAGTGAATTTAACCGCAAAAGTTATCTCCAGTCGCTAACCCGGCAAATGGCCGCGCGGCGTAACGTCAGACAAGAACAACTCATTTTGGCCATGTTGCAACTGCTTCATCAACGCTCGCACTCCCTGTTATGCGACACCTTAGATGCGATTTTGCAACCTTTAACCACCAGAAAAACGCAGGACAAAACATACAAGTGCTTATTGGATGAACCTCTAACCGCAAATCAGGCGCAATCAGTGCCATCGCATCTATCAGATAAGCTTCTCCCTGTATTTCAGGTCGGTTTATCTTTATGGAAAAGCGCCCATTCATCCCGGCTTTTACTCCGAAAAGAACACGCTCTGACCCAATTACAACAATTCGGACAACAAGCCAACATTCGCCAACAATGGATACAACAGTTTAACGATGCAACCTTACTGGCATTAGTCCGCTTTATCTGCCCTGATGCACTGCAAACCATCCAATCGGTGATATCTGACGATTCATCCATCCTGCTCAGATCCGTTCCATCCTGGCAAACAACCATCACCTCAACCGCATTAAGACAAATGCTCTGGACAATCTCACTCAATTATCTGTTTATTGAATCAGGTTCAGCTTTTCATCGTCAGCATTACTTACGCTCGCTCGGCCTGCAACTGGCCAGGCACCACAACATGCAACAACAGCAATGGATCCATACGGTATTAAACAGCGCCATTCATCTTCCTGACTGGTTCAGCGCGCTTCAATCGCTATGTGATCCGCATATCCCGTTACAACCCGCGCAGACAAAATGGCTGCAAAACCTACAACAGGGGCACTCCCCTGAAAAACCACTCTCGGCTGAGCAAATCCAGTCGATACGCCAGCAACTGACCATTCCAGGCCATCATCGCTGGCAATTTCAGCAATTTCCACCGCTTAGCCAGCGTCTGCTGATTCACCAGCTAGCACCCGATGTTTACCCGACGCTAAAAAAATGGTTACCCGAGTTAACCCGCATATTGGCCAATCTGACACTGACACCCAACTGGTTTTATCAAACGCTCTTTGCCAGTCATCCACCACAGAGCCGTTCGCAGTGGCTATATGCACTATTAACGCATCTTAAACAGATCTTTCCCGATCAATGCGAAGCGCAATTAGTCGCCCGATTACAATCTTTAATGGAAGATAAAATGAACCCAACGCATGACGAACCGTGGCTGCATTCACTTCAGACACCTTTAGAACTCATCAGCCAGTGGCTTAATAGCAATCAACAGCCACCCGCGATGTGGATCATTCACCAGGCCATCAGAGAATATCCAACTGCATTATGGCAACAGCTCTCAACAGTTATTCAACCCCGTCAGGCATTGCTCCGCTGGATTGACGCGCTTGACGATGACAGCCATAAACAGCTCTTTGCCTTTAAATACCCTCATTTACTGACGGATATTTTAAGACTTCATCTCAAGGTCAATATTTTGCTTGAACAAACCAGCCAGGTACACTGCATATTTTGGGAAGTCCTTTATCAGCGGTTATTACTTCAGGGATATCAGGGCAGCCCCGATCACTTCAGCCAACAGATCCTTACTGACTTAGCCGGACATCCAGTTGTCAAAGACACACTCAGCCCCCATCAGTTATCTACACTGTTCAAGGATATAGAAGTTCTCTCACCTCGAGTACAAGATACTGCACCAATACCTGAAGATCTGCCATTGGATAAAAAAGCTGTCCATCCTTTATATGAAGCCATCACATTACAAAAAGCCCCTTCATCAGAAAAAATTCTATATCAGAACGATGCATCCGAACCTCATCAGATAAGCGGCCCTATCGCAGTCAACAATGCCGGAATCGTACTTGCAGCAACCTATATTCCGATGCTGTTTGACCGGCTGGATTTTACCCAAGACAAACAATTTATCAGTCAGGACACCCAACATCAGGCTTTATTTTGCCTGCAACTTTTAGTCGATGACATCCAAGAAACACCAGAATATCAACTGGTACTCAATAAGGTACTTTGTGGCATTCCCATTGAATCCCCTATCGAACGTGATATTCCATTGCCCGATAAAGCTATAGAGATCATCAAAAGTATGCTCAACGCTATGATCGAACACTGGCACGCTCTGGGTTCCACATCGATTGAAGGACTACGCACTACATTTATTCAGCGCAACGGTCAGCTCAAAGAAGAGAATGAAAACTGGCAACTGGACATTACCCCGGGCCCTTATGACGTGCTCCTTGATCAGCTGCCCTGGAGTTTTCAGACCATCAAATACCCGTGGATGAACAAACCTTTATTTGTCTATTGGCGATAAGGCGAAACATCATGAACGCCCAGCAACCCAGTCAGCCTTTTTCATTGAATGCGCAACAGACACTAACGACCATGCACGCCAATATACTGACCCTGCAGCGTGAAATAGACTGGTTTAGTCAAATATTAGATCGACGCATCAAACTCTATTTTGAACAAGATTCAGCTTTAGATGAAGTTGATAAGCTTTCTGCCCCCGATCTCAGCTCGGATCGCTCACCTTATGCAACCTTTATTTTGGAACAACAATTCACTTCAATCGAACGGTTGATATTGATTCTGGCCCTGCTTCCCCATCTTCGCCCCCAGTTACTGGATATCTTCTTTACCCAAAATGAAAGCTTCAATCGTGGGTACAGTGAATTCGGTGGAATACAGGGCAAAAATCACAGTGGATTTATCCCCACAGGAGAAACTGCCGCGTTCCTTTGGGCTGGGGATAATCTGACTAAACGCATTGAATTTTTAGCGCAGCTGCCATTTGATCACCGTTTGTTTCAACAAAACATCATTATCCTTGGCACACAAGAACCGGACGAACCGTTTTTAAGCTGTAGCCTCAGTATCAGTAGCGACTACCTGCACAGGTTAACTACCCTGAAAGAACAGACTCCGGGTTACAGTCGGTTCTTTCCGGCGAAGCGAATTGAAACGCCCCTGGAATGGGATGATCTGATTCTCTCACCATCAACCCTGAATGAAATCCAGAAAATCCGAACCTGGCTGACCGACAGTCAAACGATTATTCAGCGCTGGCAACTGCAACGCCACCTTAAAGCCGGTTATCGGTGTCTGTTCTATGGCCCTCCAGGAACAGGAAAAACACTGACCGCCACCTTATTAGGCAAATCCTGTCAGCTGCCAGTATACCGTGTCGATCTTTCAGCCATTGTTTCAAAATACATTGGTGAAACAGAAAAAAACCTCGCTAACCTGTTCGATCAGGCGCAAAACCGCCGGTGGATCTTATTTTTCGATGAAGCGGACGCCTTATTTGGTACCCGCTCCCAGGGCAGCAGTGCCAATGACCGACATGCCAATCAACAGGTCGCCTATCTGTTACAACGCGTGGAAGACTTTCCCGGCATGGTTATTCTGGCCACCAACCTCAAAGATAATATCGATGATGCATTTGCCCGCCGGTTTCAGTCGATGATTTACTTCCCGACACCCGATATCGACCAGCGGCTGACACTCTGGCAATCACTCATTGGCGATCATCTCCCACATGATGAACAAGACCAGCTCAGGCAAATTGCTGAATCATTTCCCATGGCCGCGGGGGCTATGATCAATGTCATTCGCGATGCTGCCATCCATGCCTTCTTGCAACAAAGCCCCTGTATTACCTGCGACATGCTGCGCCAGGGGATCCAAAAAGAGCGGCGTAAAGAGGGAAAAACATTATGAACAAATTGATTTCGCTCAGTTATGTCTGTCTATTGGGATTACTGAGCCTAAGCGCCCCCGCGAATGCAGCATCATCAGCCTGGAGCAGCGCTCAATTTAAACGCTGTTCCCAGAAACTAAGCCAAAGTGATGTACGTTATTTTGACAAGAATACCCAGCAACAATTGCAAACCTTATATCAACACAATAGAGCCTACCAACAAGCTCAAAAGCAAGATGCAAAAGCACTGATGGACGGTCTGTTTGGTCCGAAAACACAGCGCTGGATGGCTTATTTTTGCAGTGAATTTGCCATTCCAACCCAAGGCTCCCACACACAATTTGTGCACCGATTGCAATCATCACTCATCAAAGCAACTGAAATCAATGAAATTGCCCCAAACTGGCGCGATATCATTCTGCCATCCCAGTTACTGACGTTATCCGATACCAGGCTCGCAAAAAAATTATCAGAAAAAAGCAAAACAACTCAGACAGCCCCTTCACCGACACCGAACACCCAACCAGAGGAGACAAAATCCCAAGCAACTACGACAACCACAAAAACGCAGACAAAAGCAACCAAACCACAACCAGCAGCCGATTACTATCAACTGACCCAGGACGACCTGAAAATATTGTCAGAACGGAAAACAGCTCTGGATACGTTAGCCAAACTGTCTGCTCAGCAATTTGATAGGCGCAGTGTTCTGTACAATGACCTGCATACACAGTTCAGCCAACTTGGACAAACCCAAATCAATATCAATGCATTGATTGAATCAGAGTCCATTGACAACCCAATTGCGACTAAGAGCGAGATACAAAGCACCAGCACAACCAAAGCATCGACTCGTGAAACCAGTCAGCAAACAACTTCGGTCCAGGAAACAACCGCCAGTAACCAGACAAAAACCAACGCGCCATCATTAGTTTGGATGGTTAAAAGAAGTGCACTAAAAGCGCTGTTAGCACAAAGAAATCTCGTCGCTTTTCCCAAAGACATCATCAAGAAACTAGGTCCGCTCCAGAATGAAGTTTTTGCCAGTACCCGCTTAATGGGCATGGCACTTAACCTTGCAGGTCTGTCCGCATCGCAAGAAGCCCCACTCATTGAGTCAATCCTAACTCTGGCAGGCAAAACAGGCATCATGCCAACCGTTGACCACCCCATTATCTGGCACGCACCAGAGGGATGTGGCTGCAAAGACAGTAAAGAATCGATTTTCAGCGCCGACCACTTCTACGGTTTCTACCCGTACTGGATCCACCCCAAAGACGGCACAACCATTCACTTTAGCCAATTTGATCGCATCGGTCTGGTCGCAGCCACCCTCAACCCAGCCCTCGCCAGTAAGAATAAACTGATTGTTCCTCCCAACTGGAGCACAAGTGCAAAAGAGAGCCAGTTCATTCAAACCGCACACCGCTATCGCAGCAAAGTTGATTTAGTCGTAACGACACCGGATTCGCTCACACAGAGCCAATTAGAAAGTTTATTTACCCAGTCGGTCATTCAAGAACTCGTTGATGCCGTCAAACAACCATTAGACCATCGCTTCAGCAACCGAATGCAACCGCTACTGAGCTTTGGGATAAGCCCTGTACCAACCATTGCCGATGGGATCACCCTGGATATCGATCTGAGCCCGTTAACAACCCCCCAAAGCCAGAAAGCATTCTTACAATTTGCCCAAAAACTCAAAGAATCCCTACAAGGGAGCCAAGAACGATCGGCCCATTTCTCAGATAGGTATTATTTAAATATTGTAATTCCAATCAACCGGTTACCAAAAAAAGTTAAACATAACTTTTACACGCTGGCCAATTTGCTGACCCTCTCACGCTGGACTAACTTTTTCATCATGCGATCAGCTGCACACACGGCTTCAACACATCGCTCAGGTCAGACAACCGAGCTACGGAATATCAGATATGCGCAGATTTGGCTCAATCGTCAAAAAAATCAAGAGCAAGCCGCTAGAGTGTATTGCCATGTGCTACCAATACTTACCAATACCAATACGGTCACCTCAAAAACAGCCATAGCCAAGCTAAACCAGCGGGTTCATTTCGCCAGCTGGGGCTTCTCCGGAGCCGCTTTTTGGCCCATTCCGCTCACTGATTCAGCCCAGGAAGTCGTTTCAAAGGTATATTATCCGCCATCAACTACACCCTCAGCACCACTAGCTGTAATGATGACAAAGGCCAATCAGCTCTTTAACTGGGTTTGCCCACATCGCTGGTTCTTGCGGGTGCTATTACTTGGGATATTTGCCATCATCCTCACCATTCTAATCGCCAGCATCTGGTATTACCCCTGGCGGAAAATGATTGTCAGTTTGCCATTTGTCGGAGTATCAGCCCTTGCCATTTTCGCTCTCATGCTCGTGTTTATTGCAGACCCATACTTTAAAGATGAACAGGGGCCAATTATTCTGGGATTGATGCTCATCATCGCGATGATTGTACTGATTGTCAGAATCATCCGCCGGCAAGGCATAGAACCATAAAGCGTATTCATGATTGGCGATTAAATATTGTTCGAATGAAATGCATTTTAGGCATCAGGGGGAGAATGACGGCTCAAATGATAACAAAGCCCGAGGTGGATACATCAGCTTTGAGAATCAACAACCCGCATCTGCATCGCCCTGGCTCCCAGATGGTCGGCTTCGTGTTCCAGTGCCGGATTATCGTTAACAGCCATACCGGCCACCAAAGTCGTCGGCGACACCCGGCCCTGCATCTGCTGCACCACATGGCCTAATTCATGAGGCAGATGTTTTTCCTGCCCACTGGCCAGATGAATTTCACTGCCTTGGGCATACGCATAGGCCTGTACGGCCGCAGGTTTAGACGAATTATAATTCACCCGGACGTGCTCCAGACTCACCCCCGAGAGCTGCTCCATTCCCGACTTCAGCTGATTCGGTAACCCCGTATGATTGCGCTGAATCACCGCTTTACGCTGAAGCTGTTTTGTCTGCTCAGCATTGAGAGGAAAAGACCGACTAAGACCTTTAGGCTTAGCAACAGACGATGCACTGCGACACTGACTTTTCATTTGTTTAGAAAGATAACATGACACCATCTGCCGCTCCCGGCTTTTGCCACAGGCAACTATTGGTTATTGTACTTTAAGCATAGCAAAATGGTTTTAAAGAGGTAGTATATTTATATATCGATTAGATAATAGAAAATGATGAATAAACAAAATTTCGTTGTGAAGGATATCTTCCATATCTTACTTCTTGGCTTTATCCTTAATATAATTATATATTATTTCAATCCAACTTATCAAAGTATTTTCAATTTGAAAACAACGCTATCCTCAGTAAGATCCTACCAGTATATTTTTTATGTATATGTTTATTAAGGGTATACCTTTTCAAAAAATATAAAAATAAGATACATAGCAAACCCATTATATTACGCATGGTTTGTATGATGGTAGATTGTATAAATCCAATATTAGAAATGTTGAAAACAATTCTAGGAATATGTAGTGCAACACTAATTATTCAAAGTGCAAAGGGTGATTTTCAGCCTATATTTTTAGGAGTACTAATCGCACTTTATACATCTTACTTTATGATTGCTTATTGGGCTTATAACGAGCTCCATGACTTAACGTCCTTTGATAAATAGATATCTACAGATTTTAATGTGACCGCTCAACCACTTTATCCGCAACATTTTGCGCGATTAAAGCAAGCATCCGACAGCTTCGGGCTAAAGCTGCTTTTTCATCTGATGTCAATAAATCACCATCGGCTGGAATAGCAGTTCTCTGAACCACTTCAAACCAAAACTTGAGTTCTTCAAAATCCATAATTTATCACACTCGTCAATTTCAAAACGACATCAAGGTATGCCTGTAAACCATCATTCAGTATTAAAAAATCGTGATACCTATTTCGTCGCTACGACAACCTGTACACAAAAACTAATTAGTAAAATACATAATTGAAAATATTTTTATATCCGGGAAAATCCCGTATTGCATATGAGTATAAATTTTTGATGATTTATGAAAGAATAATGTTCATTATAAATAATGAGTTACAGGTAACAAATCGATCTAATGGGCCTCTTTATTCAGAAAAAACATCTGCTTGCAGAAATAAGAAACGGTGATTTTACACATCCTCAAGACAAGGATGCAGTCAATTTCTCAATCAGTAAAATCGATTTTGCAGTGAAACAGAACATACTGGATGTAGGTTCCGGACTGGGCGGTACAGTCAATATGCTCAATCAACACGTCAGAACGACAGGTTTAGATCAAGATATACAAGCCATTGAATATGCGCGTCAAAAATATAAATCTTGCCAATTTATACAAGGCGATGTTTTAAACATCAATCGACTCACCAAAGATACTTACGATCTAATTACAATATTTTCTGCGTTTTATGCATTTCAAAATCAAAGCAAGGCTTGTATTGAGCTGAGTAAAAGAGCAAGAAAGCAAACTGATTTACTCATTTTTGAATATTCATCAAAAAGCCTATTTACCCAAAATCTTTTTTATGATGATCACACCCCGTTTAATCCAGTTGCATTAGATCGCTTAGACCCTATTCTTTCCCCCTGGAAATTAAAACAGGTCTACGATATTACAGACATGTTCTATGACAGTTATAAAGATATATTAAATACAATGGAGAAAAACAAATCGACACTTTGTCACAATCATAGTCAGCAAGCTTATGACAAAGTATACGATTCCTTTACTCAATTAATGGTTAGCTTTGATGCTGGTACGCTTGGCGGTTGTCTGATACACGCTCAAATTTGACAATAAGTAATAAACTCACCAGCAACACAACCCCTATCATAATACCCGGGGTCATTAAAATCCCAGTACGATGAATAAACCAGGTGGCAATCAATGGTGAAAATCCACCAAAAAATACGGCTGGTAGTGTAAATGTCAGATTCATTCCAATTCCTCTTACCTGAGATTTAAATAATCCCCCAATAAAACTCAAGGCAATCGCGTCAATCACGCCAATTAAAACAGAGAACAGAATACTTACCGTTGCCAGCGTCAGATAACTTTGATCATGAATCATCCAATAAAAAGAGCCAATAACCGCAATAATTTCAATATAAAGAAAGTAAAATAAAACTCGCTTTCCATCAAACTTAATGAGTGCCAGCCCGGTTAAAATAACGGTCACGACCATCACCAATAAACTAAGTGTATTAAATGCAGAAGCCGTTAACTTGGGCACATGAAGAAACAGGTGAAGGTAGGTAGGTAACCAGATAAACATAAGATAAAACGAGATCTGCAATGACGCGATGACAAAAAAGCCAACAACAAATGAAGACTTATGCTGAAATATTTCAGACAGATATCCTGCTTTAGGCATTTTTTTCGAATCAGAGTGAACCTTATCCATCAAGACTAAATCTTTTCTCAACCAAAAGAGGAATAACATCAAAGGGATAGAAAAATAAAAAGGATACTTCCAAGCACCATCTATAATCTGCGTTTGAGTTAAAGTCGCATTCATAACTGTAATCGTTAATGATGATAACAATACACCAATCAGAGAACTACAATTGACCAACGCACACGCTAATCGCCTGAATCGTTTTTCGGTGTGATTGTATGCAAACGTTGCTGTCACAGGTAACTCACCGCCTGCTGCAAACCCCTGAATCAACCGAACAAAAACCAATAAAGCAGGGGCTAGAATACCAATTGCTGAATAACTCGGAATAAGAATAAGCGCAATCGGAGGAAATGCCATGATTAGCATAGAAATTCGGGCAGCTTTTGACGTTGAAGAGTAGTCAGAAAGCCAGCCAAAAAATAAGCTACCAAATGGCCTGGCAATATAACTTAATGCAAATACACCAAATGTTTCTATTGCAGCATAAATAGGATCAGATGATGAAAAAAAATGCTGGCCTATCGATGTATAAAGGTAAGCGAAGATGACATATTCGTACCATTCAAATACATTTGAAGCTGTCGTTATCCGTATAATTTTACGTAATTTTAATATTTCGTTTTTCATTTCTTATTAATTCTAAAAGAATTATCCAAAGATATTCATCTTTAAGTTTATTTTGTTTAATTTTTCGAATATTAACTTCAATAGTTCTTTCAGAAATTCCCATTTTATTTGATACAGATTTATGATTTCCCAATACAGCTAATAAAAGTAACGTTTCCATTTCTCTTAAAGAAGGCGGTTTAACAAATAATGTATCCACAGACAGATATTTCAAAAAATACTGAATAGCAACTTCATTTGAAGGATAATATTTAACATAAAAATGAAGCAGAGCCATCCTATCGACATTATCAGTTAAATTTTCACTAAACGTAAAAATAGCAGTCACTTTATCGGAAAATTTACTCACCATCGGCTTTTTAATCATATTTTGAATTCGTAACGTCCCATCCTGACAAGGAATAGCTCTCATATAATCTTTCCCAGTCAGCCGGTTTTTTACAACAAAATAGTCTAATTCTGACACAGCCTTTTCATATTCTAAATGCCAGTGATATTCAATTTTTCCATTTAATTCCTTAGCATTAAGACCAATCAAATCATGTTGATTTTTCAGATTAAATAATTTAATACAGGACTGATTAGCATATAAATATCGACCTAAAGTATCTTTTAGCATCACAGGATTGGTCATCTGTTCGGCTAAATCAAAAACATCATCAATGATATAACTGTTTAGCGGTAGATTTTTACTCACAATAAACAAGCCATTCAGGTTGATAATTTCATCGACAAACAATACATCTTTTTGCCAATAAATCAACCCGATTCGATCGCGTAAACAATTACGGCTCAGATCAAAGCGATTCAAACCGGGCCTGATAGTCTGAACCTTCCCCCAAATGCTCTCGTAAATAATCTAACATCAGACGAACTTTACCCGGTAGAAATCGCCGCTGAGGATAAACAGCATAAATGTGGTGCACTGGAAGCGGATAATCACGAAGCAATGACACAAGTCGCCCTTGCGATAAAGCAGGGCCAACAATAAATGTCGGCATCTGACTAATCCCCACCCCGGCCAATAATGCATCATATAAAGCAGCACTGCTGTTCACCCGATAGTTACCCCGGGGTAACACACGCACAGGCCCGTTTGCATGGTTAAATAGCCAGGTTGCGCCCCCCTGAAAATAGGAATATACCATGCAATTGTGCTTGACTAAGTCTTCAGGGATCTTTGGTTGACCATGCAGACGTATATACTCCGGGGAAGCACACACTACACTGTGGCAGGGAGATAATTTCACAGCAATCAGTGATGAGTCATGAAGCTGCCCGATACGAACACCCAAATCGATCCCCTGCCCCACTAAATCAACCACCCGGTCATCCATCGACATCTGAAGCTCAATTTGCGGATATTCCTGCAAAAAATTCGGGATCAGCTCTGAAAGATGCTGCTGACCGAACACCATCGGCACAGTGATTCGAAGCATCCCCATGGCCTGACTCTGCATCTGGGTAATCGCATCTTTTCCCTCCAGAGCCAGCATAGCTGCGGCCTGAACATACTCATAGTATTTCTGTCCCGCCTCCGTCAGACTCAGTTTTCGGGTCGTACGGTGAATAAGCCGGACACCTAAATCAGCTTCAAGCTGGCTAATCCGCTTACTAACGGCTGATTTAGTCATCGACAGCTTTCTCGCGGCTGCCGAAAAACTGCCTGTCTCAACGACGGCAATAAAGAAAGGGATTGTAGAAAAATTATCCATGATATTGTCAACTCCAACTCAACAATAAGTTTCCTATAAGCCGGCTTATTCCTCAACAGGAAAGTTTTTAAAATATCTCAAAACAACAAAGGCCCCCCAAATCTTATGAAAGGATCTCGAAGCATTTTAGTCTTAGCTATCGGAGCCGGCATCCTGCTGGCCGCAATGATCGAAACCAACAGCAATCTTGCTACCTGGAACAGCCCAGCCATCGCATCCTGGATAGCACATGGTTCAGGGGCTATTGTGGCGTGGATTTTGTTACAGCAATTCAAACCCTCTCCCAGTCACACCACAAAGCAGGCTCCGTGGTGGAGTTACTTAGGGGGCATTCCTGGCGCAATGACCGTCTGGCTGGCAGCGATTGTCGTCAATAGTCCTCTGGCGCTTACCGGCTCGCTGGCACTAATGTTATCAGGCCAAATCATATTCGGTTTTTTAGCCGATCTCGGAGGGTGGTTCGGGGTGATCAAACGACGTTTCTCAATGCTTGATCTCTTCTCCATTGCCTTAATTTTTTCAGGCACATTGATTCTTATCAGTCACAGGTAATCAGATGCTTATTTATATTTTTATCGCTTTATTCAACGGGGTATGTATCAGCTTGTGCCGGGTGATTAACGGCCGGCTAAGCAAAGATCGCAACTCGTTTGTCGCCTCTTATGCCAATCACATTGGTGGTTTCATTTTTCTAACAGTTATTTTGTTAATCTGGAAGCGACAGGAACTGGTCAGCTGGAATATTCATGCGCCCTGGTTCGCCTATTTAGGTGGGGCCATGGGGGCAATCTATGTTGCAATCAACAGCTTTATTGTACCCCGAATCGGCTCAACTCAGGCTGCCATATTTGTCATGGGCGGGCAAATGCTCTCTGGCGTTGTCATCGACCAGTTTAACCACCCGAACCAACCCTGGAGAGTCCATTTACTGGCCGTCTGCCTGATTCTATGCGGTATCGGTCTGTCAAAAATTGCAGAGCGCAGACGCATAAAAAAATCATCACCCATCATCGATACACCAAAGGTCAACAGGCTCTAGCAATAAGGATCGGGAAAAATCTAATGAACGAATATTTTATAAACCATCTTAATACCTGGCTTCGCTATCATGATCTCCCTGGAGACAAAACACCGGTCGTGTTTATCCATGGTCTGGGATGTGCATCGTCTTTCGATTATCCTCAGGTTGCATCAACTGGCCAACTGACCAATCACCGACGAATCCTGATCGATCTGCTGGGAGCGGGTTTTAGCGATAAACCCGAGATTTTCAGCTATACAATTCAGGCACATGCTGATTACCTGGAAACCTTTTTAAACGACCTGCAATTAGAACAGTTCTACCTTTACGGACACAGTCGCGGCGGAAGTATTGCTACTGAACTAGCCAGTCGATTCAAGTCAAAACTGGCAGGGCTTATCTTAAGCGAGTCAAATCTTGACTCGGGCGGGGGAATGTTCAGCCAACACGTCACAGCCACCAGTGAACCGGATTACCTGCATGAAGGCCATCAACAGCTCATCGGGCTCAGCCGTAAAAGTGGTGAATATACAGGTCGTTGCTGGGCAGCGACACTCGCGACAAGTCAGCCACTTGCCGTTTACCGGGAATCAGCTTCTTTAATTAAAGGCACAAATCCGACCTGGCGAGACATCCTTTATGCTCTCAAAATCCCCAAAACATACCTGTTCGGAGCCGATTCACAACCTGACCCCGATGTTCAAGTATTAGCACACAACGGCATCAACATTGGGATTATTCCCCATGCCGGTCATTCCATAGCCTGGGAAAATCCCAAAGGATTAGCCAACGCCATCATTGATGCAATGAACACCGCCGAAAACATGAGCCGTTAAACAAATTGTGACTCAACAAACTCTATCTACTGAACCTAATGTGGGTTCTTGCGCCAGTCTTTTGGCCAGAAAATCAATCAACACCCGAATTTTAGGCGGTAAATAGCGGGTCGGGGGATATAACACCCAGGCACCCCCACAATATTTGGTTTTAAATAACCACTGTGGCAATACCTGCACCAGTTTCCCCTGCTCAATCGCTCTTCTGGCCGTAAAATAGGGCAAGCTGACAATCCCGACATGATGCAACGCCGTATCAAGCCGGACACCGGTATGATTTGCCGCATAACGGCCGGGCACCTGTACCCGGACCGATTGATGCTTGTGGCGAAATTTCCAAACAGAATCACCGGGCTCTTCTCCCAGACAGATACAGCAATGCTGTTTCAAATCACGAGGGTGTTGAGACATTCCATATTCTTTAAGATACTCAGGCGTGGCACAAATCAAATAGTCGATCGCCATCAACTTACGCCCCATAAGCTCAGGATCCGGTTGGTCAGTTAACCGGATCAGACAGCAATCCGGTGAACCACAAAGTAACAAGAAAGCCTTTCTTATCGGCTTTATGATAAATGCCATAAATCCCAAAGCAACGCTATTTTTTCTGGCTATATTCACAACGATTGTCAGTCGTCAGACCCCGTTAAAAATACAAATTCTATACGGGATCTGGATGTGTTCAGTCAATGCCATCTGGTTCATGCTGGTCAGTCAGTTGTTTTCAGCCGGCAGAGTCCGGCGTATTTTTATGGCCAAAAGACATTGGTTCGAGCGCTCTGTCGGAGTGACCCTCATCGCTCTGGCAGCGCGATTATTATTCACAACACTCTAAGAGGCGTTGACGTCTGACGATAGTTTTTAAGCTTTTGCGGTTTATTTAACCTCGACTCGGGATAATAGAGCCTTTTCTGATAAGGATTAATCGTTATTCATTGTGACTTCTTATCCCGAGTTGAGGTTATTTAGAAAAAGCCGGTCCTGATGATATAACCCTCTACACCAATCAGAACCTGACGCCGAATAAATGGGCAAGATTAAAAGTCAATAAGCACACTTTTCGTTCTCAAATTGGCCTGAAACGCTTCCACACCAATGTCTTTACCAACCCCGGAGTGTTTAAATCCACCGGTCGGAATGATGTGATCAAACGATCGACCATAACGGTTAATCCAGATGGAACCGGCATCAATCTTCCGCATGCCTCTTAACGCCCGGCTGATATCCTGCGTGTGGATCCCGGCAGCTAAACCATAGGTCTCATGGCTTGCCAGCTGCCATGCCTGTTCATCACTATCAAACGTTTGCATCGTGAGTACCGGACCAAAAATCTCCTGCTGAACAGCACAGTTTTGAGAATCCTCCACAGCCAATAGCGTCGGCGCATAAAACGCACCGCCCTGCTCCACCAGTTCACCACCACACAGTAATGTAGCGCCTTCAGAAATACTTTGTTGTACGATCGAGGCGATCCGGGCAGCCTGATGTGCTGAAATAATCGCAGGCAAAGTCGTCTCCTGATCCCAGGTATAACCCATTTTAAGCTGCTTAAAGTGACTGATAACCCGCTGTGCGAACGGCTCAGCAATAGAATGATGAATCACCAGTCTTGAGCCTGACACACACACCTGCCCGGCATTTCCGGTAATGGCTTTAGCAACCATCAATGCCGTTTTTTCAATATCTGCATCTTCAAATACAATCTGCGGGCTCTTTCCACCGAGCTCTAATGTTGAAGGCTTTGGCCCAGCTTTAGCACAGGTAGCCATAATCTGCGCACCCGTTGTGGTTGAGCCGGTAAAGGTCACTTTACCAACGCGTGGATGTTTGCATATCTCTTGACCAACACTGCGGCCATCTCCCTGAACCACATTCAATATATTTTCTGGAATGCCGGCATCTACCGCCAGTTTCGCCAGATGGACACTGGTAAAAGGAGTCAGCTCTGATGGCTTTAACACAACGGCATTTCCGGCAGCAAGAGCCGGGCCGACCTTCCACATCAGCATACTCATGGGAAAATTCCATGGGGTAATCGCACCCACAACACCATATGGCTGACTGATCACCATCCCTAAGCTCTCCTGACGGGTCGCACCAATATACCCGCCATGTTTATCGGTGAGCTCCGCAAAAAATTTCAGACAATCAACAACATAGGGAATGTCCCATTGCAACACCTCATGATAGGGCCGGCTGGATCCCAGTGATTCAAGCTGCGCCAGATACAGCTGATCCTGTTCAATTAAATTGGCCCAGTGAAACAAAATTTTTGATCGCTCGCGCGGAGCCATTGAAGCCCAATGACTGGTTTGATGCGCCTGATGTGCCAGGGTAACCGCCGATTCCACAGTCCGGGAGCTGGCACAAGAAAGTGTTGCATAAGTTTGTCCGTTTGACGGGCAAGTCACATCAACCGACGTATCATCGTGAAATGACATCAGCTTCCCATCGATAAAGTGCCCTTGAGGAATGCTGATTTCTAACGGGTTATACCAATCCATACGAAGATGATCCTGAAAATGAATTTACATTCCATGGTAATAAAACTCACCCGGCAGGTGGTGCTAACATCGACTGGCAATTCGGCAGGTGTATGCTTTTTCATGATGCCTGACAGCGTGATCTATCGTTCTCTGTTAGGACTATTGTCTTACATTTGTACTTATGAAATAACTGTCCCCCTGCCACAACAAGAGCAAGGGATACCATCACGATGAAAGTAGCCTCTGAAAATATCACGATCCGTCCCATGGACGAACAAGATATCGCAACAGCCCACGCCATGACGCAGGCCCTGCACTGGCCACATACCCGTCAGGACTGGCAACAGATTAGTTCACTCGGCCCTTCTCTGGTCATGAAAGTGGACCATCAAATAATCGGCACAGCCTGCCTGGTTCAGCAGGGAAACTATGCCAGCGTGGGGTTAATCGTGATCGATGATGCCTTTCAGGGACAAGGGTTAGGGCGTCGCATCATGAATGAAATCATGTCAAAAGCCGAGCCCGATACTCATTTTTTTCTGACCGCTACAGAAATGGGTAAACCGCTCTACCAAAAGCTTGGGTTCAACGAGTACACCAAAATCGAACAATACCAGAATCATATCGACAGCCGTCTTATCCCTGCGCTAAGCCCAAAAGATAGCACCGTTATTAGGGAGCTTAAAAGTGAAGAATCAGGCATTATCCAAACGCTTATGAACGGGTCCACAGGGATGGATCGCACTGCTATCGCGCAAAAATTAGCAAAACAATCCACGCGGATACTGGTGACAGAAAACAATGGCCAGGTAACCGGGCTTGCCATGTTACGGGCCTTTGGCAGAGGTTATAGCATCGGCCCTGTCATTGCCGATCACCAGGAAAACGCACTGGCCTTAATCGCCCGGCATTTAACCCAGTGTGACCAGCAATTTGTGCGCCTTGATATCAACAATCAATATTCACGCATTGGTGAATCCCTCACCCAATTTGGATTAAATAAGGTCGACACCGTCAGCCAAATGGTTAAAGGGACCCAACCAAAAACCCAAGGTCCCTTAACCCAGTATGCACTGGTTACTCAGGCATTGGGATAACACTGAAAGCCAAAGCGTGCCTGCGGGGAATCACCTCAGCAGGCTCTGCGCGGTTCAATCAGAATCTGCAATGGCATATCTTCTTTCACCACCGGTGATTTAATCACAATATAACTAAAGTATTTGGATATGCCGATATTACTGTCCACCAGCCCCTCAATCACTTCTTGATAATGGGCAATATTACGGGTTACAAAACGGACAAGATAATCATACCCACCACTGATGAGATGACATTCCATCACTTCATCAACCTTTTTCATACTGTTTTCAAACTTGATAAAATCTTCCCGCTTATGACCATTGATATACACTTCGGTATAAACCGTGACATATTCGGCAATCTTAGCCAAATTTAAAAACGCTTTATAGTTCTGAATAAATCCGCTTCGTTCGAGTCGCTTTACACGCTGTAAACAGGGGCTTGCCGATAACCCAACCGCATCGGCCAGCTTCACATTAGTCATTCGCCCATTTTTCTGCAACTGAGTCAGTATGTTGATATCGATACGGTCAAGTCTCATATCTGAGTCCATAAAAAGATCCTCAATCTGCAAATGTGGGTAGATAATAAAGATCCATTGGCCAAACACCGATGCAACAGCATCTACTGCACAACAGTCACCTATATATTTGATGAAGTGGATAAGCCAACAGCAGATGGATCTAGCATAATCAATGCCACGAATGTCTAAGGTGGCTCTGATGCTCCATCACAACCCTCGCTAACGAATCATCAGACTCATAAGCCGGGTCATTTCGTCTGATGATCTGAATATTTTCAAACGAGGACAACGGCGCTAAAAAAGGCGATGTCAGATGTAAACAGGTATCAGCGCTTTGACCCAGCCTTACAATCGCCGATTTGATCGCATCTTCGCCGGGAGTTCGGATGATTATATCTCTATGATTTATATTAAATTTATCAACGATAGATGGCACATCTTCCGGCTCCCGGTCACAGCGGACTAGCACATGAAAAAATTTTCTCAGATAGTGCAGTGCTCCATACGCATCTTCAAATACAGGCCAGTCATTTACCGAACGGGCAAAGCGTAAAGCCTCGCGCCAATTAGTGCGAACAGAAAGATGTTTCATCACCTGTTGAAAAGCAAAGCAGTGGGAGGCACAAAAGCCATTTTCAGAGATGGAATCGGACAGACCATAATAATGCTCAAAATAACGCTGTATCAAATCGTTTCGATAAGCAATATTCTGCGGTAGATCCTGCTGCAATTCATAAATATTGGTCAAAATTCCCTGTGCATGATTGATTAGAATTCCATCACAATCAATCACAATCGTGTCGTATTGAGTGATATCCAATGGCTCGTCCTCCTCTTATTTGTGCACAGTTGTGCACAAATTGCACTACATTTGATCTAAATCAACAATCAAGCCAACACAGCCTGACAAGCACTTTTGAGCATAGCTAACGCTTCATCGAGCAATGCCTCACTGATATTGACCGGCGGCAGAAAACGAATGACATTACGCCCCGTACCACACTTAATCACCAATAGTCCCTGATCACGACAAGCCGCAATTAGCGACTGCGCCAGTGCTTCATTCACTTTGGGTGAATCACTTAGATCACAAATCTCAATTGCCAGCATAAAACCAACACCTCGCACATCAGCTATCGGTTTAAACTGCTGCTGCAATGCGGTTAATCCTTGCTTAAAGTAGTCCCCTCGCTGACAGGCCAGAGTCAGAAGAAAATCGTCCCGGGTATACAAATCAATGACCGCAGAAGCTGCGGCACAAGCAACGGCATTACCACCATACGTTCCGCCCAATCCACCAGGACGAGGACCATCCATAATTTCAGCTTTTCCGGTAACTGCCGACAAAGGAAAGCCACCGGCTAAGCTCTTGGCACACGTGACTAAATCAGGAACAATATCCGCGTGCTGATAACCAAACATTTTCCCTGTCCGGCCAAATCCGGCCTGAATTTCATCAAGAATCAGCACAATACCGTATTGTGTCGCCAACGAACGGAGTTGTTGAAGGAATGCCTTGGGAGCTGCAAGAAAGCCACCATCGCCCTGAACCGATTCGACAATAATGGCGGCAACACGATCAGGGGTGACCTGCGACTGGAAAATAGCCTCAATAGAAGCCAGCGCATCATCCACACTGACATGGCGAAAAGCATTCGGATAGGTTGCATGGTAAATTTCACCCGCCATCGGCCCAAAATTTTGTTTATACGGTGAACTCATCCCGGTTAAGGTACTGCCCAACAGCGTTCGTCCGTGAAACCCCCCTTTAAATGAGATCACCGCAGGCCGGTTGGTATAACCCCGGGCAATTTTCACGGCATTTTCAACCGCTTCTGCGCCTGATGAAAGCAATACTGTCTTATAATGTTCACCCTGCCCAATCAGAGCATTAAGTTTACGGGCGACCTCAAGGTAGGGCTCATAAACGGTTACCTGAGCACAACCATGAGTGACCTTTTCAAGCTGAGAGCGCACAGCATCGACAACCTCAGGATGGTTATGTCCGGTATTGAGCACCCCGATCCCTCCGACGAAATCCAGATAACGCCGACCATCGACATCCCACAATTCAGCCCCAAGAGCATGATCCAATGCGATCGGATGCGCATTGACCAACCCTTTGGGAACATGGTGTTGTTTTTCTTCAAAGAGTATTTTCGAGCGGGTATTGTCTGAGTTCATCATGTTACCTTTTATATCGTTATAAAACCGCGAGTCTTATAAAGAAAATTAACATGTTCACTCAGCGTAGAACGCTTAATTTTTGGTGATTAAATATACATTTCACTGTTTTTAAAGGCAGAAACGGCAGGTTTTTATGGCAAAAGGTAAACGGACCGGAAAAACCCTACGAATAAAAAGATAAACACTGCCCGATGCCGATGGAAAGAGCTTTAAAAAGAAAGAAAACCGGGCTGCTTTCTGTAATTTCACGCATGCCGGTTTAAGTTAAAGGAAGGGACATCAAGTAAATGACTCTGATTCTTTGGCTTTGTGACAGAACCCACTGACCCCATTGATCTGACGCTTCATGATGTAACGATGTGTCTATGCCTGAGTGATTATAGGCTGATTGTCGTAGAAATCCTTTAAAACAGCATTAGACATAGATATCCCCATTATTTGAGATGATTCCCAGATGAACGAAGAAATGCATATATACGATGAAATGTGGCGTAATTTCAAGCAGGTTATAAAAACAGGTCAGTATCAAACAGACCCGTTGATTGATCACCCAAATGATACTCGCAGAGGAATTACAACACTCTCATTTCTGCGCGATAGCACCCCACTAGTCAACAACGTATCACACTTTTTACAGAGGGTGAAAACCTTAGAGCCTGAACAATATTATCCTCCGGTCACTGACCTGCATTTAACGATTCTGACCATCATTACCTGCTTTGAACATTACCATTTGTCAGAATGTGAAGGTCAGGATTACGCTGAAATTTTTAAGGAAGCGGTTAAAGATGCCGGCTCATTTGAAATCCAATTCAAAGGCGTCACGGCCTCACCTAGCTGCATACTCTTGCAAGGTCGTATGCCGGATGAGTTACTCTCCGATTTAAGAGAAAAACTCAAAGTTGCATTTAGTCAGTCACACCTGCACATGAGCCGGGATGCAAGATATAACATTGCAACCGCTCACTCAACCGTCGTAAGGTTTAAAGCACCATTGCGCGATACAAACAGGTTACTTGAATGTTTAAAAAAATACCGTGAATTTGATTTTGGCGTTCATCCGGTCAATCAAGTGAAATTAGTCTTTAATGACTGGTATCTAAAGGCAAATCACACCCAACCGTTAGCATCAGTCCCTTTAGCTTGACAAGTGTGCGTCAGGAAGAGCAATCATCAGATCTTCATCTTAGATGAAACTCCCCCGCAGGGGAGTGCGCAAAATGAAATCGGAAACGATGGGCTGGCACTAAAACCCGCCCATGTGCCAGGTTTTTACTTCCAGATATTCATCAATGCCAAGATGAGAACCCTCACGACCGAGCCCGGACCGTTTAACCCCACCAAACGGAGCCGCATCCATCGAAATAATCCCGGTATTCAGGCCGACCATCCCAAACTCCAGAGCCTCCCCAACCCGCCAGGCACGTTGCAGATTCTGGGTAAAATAATAAGCCCCCAGACCAAAAGGCGTGCTGTTGGCGATTTCAATCGCCTGCGCTTCGCTGCAAAACCTGAATAAAGGAGCCACCGGACCAAACGTCTCTTCCTGTGCCACAACCATATCTGTTGTGACATCACCCAAAATAGTTGGCGTCACAAACTGTGAATCACGATCCGGGATCTCACCCAGAATGATTTTTGCGCCTTTAGCCAGCGCATCGTCGATATGACGCTTCACTTTTTGAACAGCGGCTGAATTAATCAACGGACCAATCGTGACACCCTCTTCAAGCCCGTCACCAACGTTTAATCTGGCAACTGAAGCCTGCAATGCTTTAGAGAATTCATCGTAGAGCGCATCGTGAACCAGTACGCGGTTCGCACATACGCAGGTTTGCCCGGCATTGCGAAATTTACTGGTCATCAGCGCATCAACCGCCTGATCAATATCTGCATCTTCAAAGACGATAAAAGGTGCATTACCACCTAACTCAAGGCTTAACCCTTTTACCGTCGGAGCACTTTGCGCCATCAATAAGCTGCCCACTCGTGTTGAGCCGGTAAAGGTGATTTTTCTGACCACCTCACTTTCCGTCAATATTTTACCGACTCGCGGCGCATCGCCGGTAATCACATTAAACAGGCCATCAGGCATACCGGCTTCGCGCGATAACCCCCCAAGAGCCAGGGCCGAAAGCGGGGTTAAATCAGCCGGTTTCACGATAATAGAACAGCCTGCCGCAATCGCCGGGGCACATTTTCGGGTAATCATAGCTGCCGGAAAATTCCAGGGCGTGATCGCAGCACAAACCCCGACAGGCTGCTTGATGGTCATCAGACGCCGGTCGGCTGATGGATTCGCTAATGTATCCCCTGTAATCCGGCGCGCTTCCTGCGCAAACCATTTAATAAAGCTGGCTGCATAGACAATTTCTCCTTTTGCTTCAGCCAGAGGTTTACCCTGTTCCCAAGTCATAATTAACGCCAGATCATCCTGATTGTCGAGCATTAGCTGATACCATTTCATCAGGACATCAGAGCGCTCAGTTGCAGCAACGTTTCTCCAGAGCAGCCAGGCCTGCTCTGCAATTTGAATAGACTCTTCGACCTGAACATCACTCAAATCCGGAACGCTGGCAATCACCTGTCCATTGGATGGATTCAGCACATCGATTTCGCACTGATCGTAAGATAAACACCCATGGCCGCCAATAAATGCCTGATCAGACAATAGCGATGGGTTCGTTAACTGTTGCTGTAATGATGCATTGATCATAATGACTCCGTTAAAGACAGCTAGACCGGACAAGTTGGTTTAATAGCGCACCGCACTGTTCAAGCTGATCCAGTGCGACAAATTCATTCGGCTGATGGGCTTGTGCGATGGAGCCCGGGCCACACACGACCACCGGAGCAGACAGATATTCAGCAAACAAACCCCCTTCACTCCCAAAAGCCACTTTAACCAGCCTCTTTGAAGACGATGAAAGCGAGGCCAGCTGTTGAACCGAGCGATGATCAGCTGGCGTATCCAGCCCCGGATAATCGGTCAAACACTCAAATGAGACCGATGCAGCCGTATCCGGGTGCGCCTTGCGGGCCGCAGCAATTAAAGCACGGGCCTGTTCAAACCAGCTCTGAAGATAACCTTGAATATCATCACCTGGCAAATGCCGGATCTCGAACTCAAACTGACAGTCCTGGGGCACAATATTTAGTGCACTGCCACCGTCAATTGTCCCGACATGAACGGTTGAAAAAGGAACATCATAGTTGGGATCACGGGCTCCTTTTTCCATCAGATGGTTTTGCAACGCCCGTAATTTCGCGATCATATCGCAGGCCAAATACACCGCATTGGTATGTAAAGGAGCCAGTGAAGAGTGAGCCGCATCACCATGGCAGTGCGCCCGGTAAGATGTTTTACCCTTATGCCCGGTTGCTATATCCATCGAGGTTGGCTCACCGACAATGCACAAATAGGGCTCGCATTGAAGCTGCTGAAGCTGCATCAACAGATCTTTAACCCCCAGACATCCAAGCTCTTCATCGTAACTGAGAGCCAGATGAACCGGTCGCTTGAGCGGTTGGGCAGCATACTCAAGTAACACGTGAATGGCGCAGGCAATGAAGCCTTTCATATCACAACTGCCCCGGCCATAGATGCGTTGATCCTGCTCTATTGCCATAAATGGATCGCTATCCCACGTCTGGCCTTTAACCGGTACCACATCGGTATGCCCTGACAATAAAATGCCAGGCCGGCTGGCCGGACCAACAGATGCAAACAACGCAGCCTTAGTTTCTGATGCATTAAATACCAGCTGAGAATCTATCCCGTGGTTTTTCAGTAAATCCCGTACATACGCAATCAGCTCCAGATTGGATTCAGATGAAACCGTCGGATATGAAATTAAACGTTTCAATAGTTCTTTGGTATCCATAACATTAAGCACTTTTGGGTCTGAATTGTTGGGTAAAGCGTTTGATATCAAATAAACCGATATCCGTTGATGTTGCTCCAGTTGCGATAAGCTCAGCCATCACATCTCCGACAGCTGGGCCAAGTTGAAAACCATGACCACAAAAAGCAAAGGCATAAAAAAGCCCATCGGTTGTCGAACTGGGTCCCATAATCGGCAGAGAATCCGGCAGATAACTTTCAATACCACTCCAGCTTCGAATGATATTGATATTACTAATGGCAGGCACCACCCGGTATAACTGCTGCATCTGATAAATCAGGGCTTTGGGTTCAAAACGCACCGTTCGTTTTTCCATATCAGGCAGGGAACGATGGCACCCGCCAATGATGATATTGCCCCGGGGAATCTGCCTGAAATATAAAATTTCTTCCTCAATCGAGGAATACACGCCGATGACCGTTTTAAACCGGTATGGTAAGGGTTCGGTCACACTCATTTGCGGCCCACGGGTGTAAATAGGAACCGGCTCGCCCATCTGGTTCGAAAGCTGGCTTCCCCAGGCTCCGGCACTAATCAATAACTGTTCACAGGCAAAGGTTTCACCCGTTGTACTGCAAAGATGAAATCCCGATGTCGTTTTTTCGATTAATTTAACTTCGACCCCTTCCCGGATGATCGCCCCCTGACGCTTTGCCGCCCGGGCAAACGCCGGTGCAGCTAGCCGGGGATTCGCATGTCCGTCATACGGGGCATAGGAACCAGCAACGACCTCCGAGCCAAGATAAGGGAAGCGCTGACGCAATGTTTTACCACTTAAAATTTGCAAATCCAGCTCTTCGGCTTCAGGTGCGCGGGCATACGCCTCAAGCGCTTCAATCTGGGAGTCGTGATAGCAAATCCGCATATGCCCACTGGGCAAAAACTCCAGATCGTCATCGATCAATTCAGGCAGTTGTTCCCACAAACGCCGAGAACGATTAGCCAGATCGAGCTGCCTTAAATGGCGGCCCTGACGGCGGACATTGCCAAAATTTACACCACTGGCATACTGACCGACCCGGTTACGCTCCAGCAACAGAACCCGCATTCCCCGTTTGGCCAAAAAGAAAGCACTGGATGCGCCCATAAAACCGCCACCCACCACGATGACATCATATTTCGAAGCACTTTGACTATTCATAGGTTTCTCCACTATCCGAAGCCGATGAAACATCATGCACTGATGACTGAACATACACATTCACAGGAATAGGCTTCACCGGAGCCTGAGAGCGCTGCCGGCCACTCATCTCAATCGACTGCTGTCGCTCACGGGCGATCAGCTGGGCATTGACATGCGCACAATAACGACCCTGACAACGCCCCATTCCCACCCGGCTAAACGATTTGGAACGATTCACCTCTGTGGCTTCTTTGCCATGAACACTCTGTTTCACCTGTGCTTTGGATATCGCTTCGCAGCGACACACCACCGCATCATCAGGAAGTTGATCAATCAGGTGAGAAGGCCATGGAAAGGCTTTTTGCATGCCATCGCCAAAACGTTTCAGACGCTTTAATCTGGCAACCAACCGAGCATGCTGACGTTGCTGTCCGGGCGTTGCAAGATGAGCCGCCTGTAAAACACTCAGCGCTGCAATTTGCCCTGACACCTCTGCGGCATCGGCACCTAGTATCCGACAACCATCTCCGGCGCTAAAAACATGCTCAAGTGAGGTTCGCCCTGATAAATCGACATCAGGCAGCCACAGCTCACTGGCCACATCATAATGAAATTCACATCCAGCCAGATCGGCCAGTTGCATCTCAGGTTTGATATGAAAACCCATCGCCAACGCATCACATTCGATATGCTTTGCCTGTCCATTTTTCAAAAGCAAATCAAAGCCGCTGACCCCGTCATCACCACAGATTTGTTGCGGTGTAATGCCGCTATAAACAGGGACTCCGGCACGCCTTAACGACGCGATCATTTTTAATCCCTGCCATAGCGCCTTGGGCTTAACCAACAGCTGACGAAATGCCCCAATCTGTGCTGAGGTATCTGCGGTGTCAAAGACACCGGCCACTTTTGCACCGGCTTTGAGATACTGCCAGGCCACCAGATAAAGCAGCGGGCCAGTCCCGGTAAATGCAACCTGACGCCCAATCGCGCAGGCCTGATGTTTGAGCGCAATTTGCGCCCCGCCTAGCGTATATGTCCCAGCCATCTCCCAACCTTTAACGGGCAATACCCGATCCGTTGCCCCCGTGCACAGCACCAGATAATCAAACTCAATGGTCACCGGAATTCCCTGCTGATAGGCATAAAGCGTCTGATGTTGCACCGCCCAGACACTGGTATCCGGGTAATAATCGATATCATCGAGGCAATCGTCAAACGCCTGATGGAGCAGCTTTGCTTTATGATATTCACTGCCATAGACATGACGATAACTGCGTTTAAATCCTTCAGGCTGGCGACGATAAATCTGCCCGCCACTGCGAGGCTGTTCATCAATAACAACCGGGCGCAGACCTTGGTCTGCCAAAACCTTTGCACAACGAACGCCAGCAGGCCCCGCACCTATGATGACAATTCTTGGACGTTCCATACGCTCTCCGGCTGGTCGGTTACAATTTTCATCCCTTCACTGACATAAGTTGAGCAGGAACGGATCCGATGACCCGATTCACTCCAGACCCAACAATCCTGACAAGCACCCATCAGGCAAAACCCACTGCGGGGATGATCGCCAAATTCATTCAAACGAAGCGTCGACTGATAATTTAAAATCGCCGTCATGACCGTATCACCTTCTAGTGCCTCAGCCGGTTCGCCATTGATGAAAAGATTGACGGTTTGACGTGCTCGCTCATCGAGCCGGATAAATCGCCCTTTCATGCATAATTTTCCTTTATATCGAACCCAACGACCGGATGAAGATGGCAATGTCTATTCGGGCCATTTTCTGAATCAGCCATACTTTGCAGCGTCAGCAGTTGGTCGTCTGGGAGATGGCACAAGATCTGACTGTGCCGGTGAATAGTCCGGTAACTGGGGGCGACCCTATCGCATGTCCCGTGACGTTTTTTTGGACAGCGATCCACAAACGCGCAGATTTCCGGCTTTGCAGCGCCTGTTGGCATCGAGACGGCCTGCACGGCAATGCGCGGCTCATTAATCCATCCCGTGCGCATTTGCGGAATCGAATCCATCAACAGAGCGGTATAAGGATGAAGCGGCCCATGATAAAGATCGTCTACCGGGGATGACTGCACTTGTGTGCCTTTGTAAAGCACGATGACATCATCACAGAGCGCTCTGACACTATTCATATCATGGCTGATAAACAAGTAGGCGAATCCGAGCCTCTCTTTGAGATCATTCAGCAATTCTAAAATTGCAGCCCCTACCACGGTATCTAATGCCGAGGTCACTTCATCGCAAATAATAATATCGGGTTCAGCAGCCAGTGCCCGCGCCAGGTTGACACGTTGTTTTTGCCCGCCAGAGAGTGCCGAAGGCTTACGGTCAATTACATCGGCTGGCAGCTGAACTAATTCGATCAGCTCCTGAATACGCTTGGAGCGAGCCTGACGTGGCAGCTTAAAATAGGTTTTTAATGGTCGGCCAATCAGCTGACGAACCGTATGTTTGGGGTTTAAAGCGGTATCGGCACTTTGAAATACCAGCTGTATTTTCTGACACTGAGCCCGGTTTCGATGCCCCAGACGGGCGGGCAGTAGTTCACCATTGTATTTCACCGACCCAAGTGCTGCCGGTAGCATACCCACCAGTGTTTTAGCGAGGGTCGATTTCCCAGACCCCGACTCACCGATGATGCCAATGGCCTGCCCCGGATACAGCTTGAAATTAATATCATCTAATACCGGAAACGCAGGGAGTCCATGACTGTCCCGCGGTCCATATCCCGCCACCAGTTTTCGGACAAATAACACCGGCTCTTTAGCCTCAGCGGTTTCTGAATCATTAATACAACGAAGCGGTCGTTTACCCTGACGGGGCATTGCCGCATCCATCAACTCCTGAGTATACGGATGCTCAGGAGCCGTAATCACTTTGTCGATAGGATTGATTTCCTGGATCTGCCCGTGATTTAAAACCACCACATGATCGGCTACCTGAGCAACCACAGCCAGATCATGAGACACATAAACAGCAGTCACATTGCGCTGTTGAACCACCTTACGAAAAACCTGTAACACTTCGACTTGCGTGGTAACATCAAGCGCCGTCGTCGGCTCATCTAAGATCACCAGTTCAGGTTCGACAATCAGTGCCATGGCGGCCATAATCCGCTGCAGCTGTCCGCCTGATACTTCATGAGGATAACGCTGGCCAATGGTTTCCGGCTCAGGCAAGGCCAGTTCTTTGAATAATCCTATCGCTTTCTTTTTCAGTTGACCCCGGCTATCGATCTTATGCAGCAATGCAGACTCGATGACCTGATCAATCAACCGCTTACTGGGATTAAATGCAGCCGCTGCACTTTGGGCAATATAGGTCACACGCCGCCCACGCCAATGCTGCAACTTATCGGCAGGTGCATCGAGTAAATTATCCTCACCTAACCAGACTTCACCTCCCGTAAAAAAGCAACCTGGTTTGGTATACCCCATCAGCGACAATGCGATCGTCGTCTTACCTGAGCCAGACTCACCAATTAACGCCAGTACCTGACCTTTTCCTAAAGCAAAATCAACTTGCTTCACAATCTCACTTACACCATGTTCCTGGCGGGCACTGATACAAAGCCCTTTGACCTGAATAAATTGACTCACCGTGCCTCCTTAGTGTTGCTGATTTCGTTGTTCGGCAATCCTGTCGATCACCAGATTGACAGCAATCGTCATCACACCGATAGCCATCGCCGGTGCCAGCAAGGCCACGGCCCCCTGACTTAACCCGCCAATGTTTTCCCGAACCAGCGAGCCCAGATCGGCATTAGGAGGCTGAATACCAAGCCCAAGGAAACTTAAGCCGCTTAGCAGCAACACGATAAACACAAAACGCAAACCAAAATCAGCCAAAACCGGATTCAGAATATTGGGAAGGATCTCTCTTATCGCAATATACAAGACACTCTCACCACGGATTCTGGCTGACTGGACATATTCCAGCTCGCTCTGGCTCATCGCCATACTATAAGCAATCCGAAACGCCCCCGGGGCATACCCCACCACAGCCGTGATAATCAAAAGATCAACAGAGGCGCCGAAACCTGTCACAATCACCAGCGCCAGCATTTTGCTCGGGATCGAAATCAGTGCATCCACCAGGCGTGTAATGCCTTCTTCCAGCCATTTGGGAGACATGGCCACACCAAGCGCCACCATCGTTCCAAAAGATGACGCCAGCAACGATGCCGTGAGTGCCAACCCAACGGTATAGCGCATCGCATTTAAAATTCGGCTAAGATCATCCCGGCCTAAAAAATCAGTCCCGAGAGGAAATTGCCAGCTCATCGGAGCAAACACATGTTTTGAGACAATATCACCCACGCTATGCGGTGCCAGCCAGGGACCAAAAATGGCAACCAGCACACACAAAATGCAAAAAATCGAACTGACTTTTCTCATCTCCAGAAGTAACGGTATGAATCGGTGTTTGACAGTATTCATACTTTGTTCCTCAATCTCGGATTGAATACAATAGCCACGATATCCGCTATCAAAATGAGTCCCAAATAACCGGTACAAAAGAGCATGGTGCAGGCCTGAACCAGGGCAATGTCACGGGTTGTCACAGCATCGACCATCAGGCTGGCAACCCCCGGGAAATTAAAAATCACTTCCACAATCACGACCCCACCAAATAGATAAGAGAGACTTAAAGCAACCGAATTGGCAATCGGCCCAATAGCATTAGGCAACGCATGTACAACAGCGATGCGCAGTGTCGACAACCCTTTCAGATGGGCCATTTCGATATAACTCTGACTGAGCTCATCAACCATGGCGGCCCGGGTCATCCGGGCCATCTGAGCGGTGATCACAAAGCACAAGGTCATCACCGGCAACGTATATGCCCGCAAAAAGCCAAGTATTCCACTCCCACCACCATATGAAATGGCAGCAAACCAGTGCAGTTTGACCGCGAAAATCAACACAGCAATTGTCGCAACCAGAAATTCAGGGACCGACACCAGGGCAAGCGAGATCGTATTTAAGAACCGATCAAGCCGGCCATTGCGATAAATTGCCGCCAAGATCCCCAGAATCAACGCAATCGGCACCGAAACAGCCGATGTCGCCCCCGCGAGCATCAAGGTATTTTGCAACCGGCCCGCCATCAGCTGAGTCACCGGCAGATGATTAACGAATGAACGCCCCAGATTGCCCTGAAGCAGGTCAATCAACCAATGAAAATAGCGAATCACCGCAGGTTGATTCAGCCCCAACTCGAGCCTTAAGGCTGCCACTTGCTGCGGTGTCGCAAACTGCCCAAGAATCTGCTGCGCAGCATCCCCGGGTAAAATATTGGTAATTGCAAACACAATCACAGAAACCAGCAGCAATGTCACAGATGCACTCACCAGGCGGCGCATGATTAGGGATATCAGTGGACTTTTCATCAAATTATCCTCAATACATCGATAACAACACCCCTGCGTCGATTCAACTGACGGATGTTCATTGAATTAAGCGCTCAGCCAGACTTGCTCAGCAAACATATACCCCATAAAACCGCCCAGAGGATTGGTTCCATACCCTTGCAGACGGGAGTCAACACCATCAATATTGCTGATGAAAACCGGAATACCAATACCGCATTTGTCATGGACCAGCGTTTGCATTTCGCCATACATCTGAGCCCGTTTGCTGTCATCGGTTTCACTACGCGCCGCTAACAACAGTTGATCAAACTGACGGTTCTTCCAGTGAGACTCATTCCAGGCGGCAGTTGACAAGAAAAATTCTGAGAAAATAATATCGGCATTCGGTCTTGGGTTGATATTCCCGAAACTCAGCGGATGTTTGGCCCAGTCGTTTGACCAATACCCATCGCTTGGTCTTGCCTGCACATCAATTTTAATCCCGACTTTAGCCGCGGACTGCTGCATCAGAACCGCAATTTCTACCGAACCAGTCGCTGCGCTTGAAGCTACCAAAGGGATGTGTGAATCAGCAAACCCTGCTTTTTTAATCAGATATTTCGCTTTATCGGGATCGAATGTCGTTTGCGGTAACTGTTTATTAAAATAACGAGCCCCAGGAGCAATCGGGGTATCATTACCAATGACAGCAAAATCGCGGAAGATAGCCGATTGAATCTGCTCACGATCCATTAATAATTTCATCGCTTGGGTAAATTCAGGGCTTTTACCCGGCACCAAATCCTGACGGATAATTAAATCGGTATAGTTGCCCGAAGGGGCGTTCACATAGCGGTGACCTGCACTGGAGGCAATACGTGCAGTCGAGCGTGGATTCACATCGTTAATCACATGCACCTGGCCAGAAAGCAGCGCATTCACACGTGATGATTCATCCACAATGGCAATGAGTTCAATCTTATCTAAATACGGTAATCCCGGCTTCCAGTAATTTTCATTTTTCTCCACAGTGGTTTGCATACCCGGCATGAATTTAGTCACTTTAAATGGGCCGGTGCCAATGCCTTTACTGAAATCTTGGGTATTGGCCGGAACAATCAGCATATGGGAGATAGCTAAAATGGATGGCAACTCGGCATTAGGGCCTTCCAGCGTAATCATGACTTCATGCTTGCCTTTAGCCACAACAGATTTGAATTGTTTAGCCAGCCCCATAGCCTTGGAACCAGTCGCCGGATCTTTTTGCCTGACCAGCGAGAAAACCACATCATCAGCCGTTAATTCTTTGCCATTATGAAACAGGATGCCTTTGCGCAACTTGATCTGCCAGATTGAAGCATCGCCATTATCACTGATGCTCTCGGCCAGCTCCAGATGCGGCACTAAATGCTCGTCAAACTTTGTCAGGCCGTTATACACCATATACTGGCGCACATAATCGGTAGAGAGTGCCCCTTTAGCCGGATCCAGCGTATCCGCTATAGACGATGAATTACTGGCAACGCGAATGCTCCCTCCCGGGCGCCCCATTTTATGGGCCGATGACGTTTCATCTTTTGCAAAAACATTAAAAGGAGTCAGCGTCGTAGCACTTGAAGCGGCAAAAAACAAACCAGCTGCGCCAAAAGACTTTAATAGCTTTCGTCTCGAACGACCATCTTGCGTCAGTTGCTCAAAATCATCCATGCACTTCTGGCCCGTTATAATCTGCTTGTCTTTCATAAAATAGCGTCCTTATTAGTGATCAATCAGCCTCGGGCACTTTTTTATTAGTTTTCTGCCTTTGCAGGTGGCCCTTCATTATTATTGCTCTCAGACATCAAATACTGTTCCATCAGAAAACCATCAAAACCTCTTTATTCAATCTATGGATTTTAAAAATTTAATGCCAACGATCCTGCAACCGGTAATAGGCTCCGACCATGGGTAAAAACCAGGGTTTTCCCCAGTAAGCAGGAATGGCCGGCCAGCGCTCATCCATCCACGGATTCGCGTTTTTCTTCCCGCCCAGCATATGAGCCAGCTGCCGTCCCATATACGTCGACATTTGTACCCCGTGGCCGCTATAACCCATCGCGTAGAACATGCCATTGTGTTCACCTGCCCTTGGCAAACGATTGGAGGTCATATCGACTAATCCGCCCCAGCAATAGTCAGCCTTGACGTGGCTTAATTCAGGGAACAGAGATCGCATCGCTTTGGCCAGAATTTTGCCGCTCAGCGCATCTGATTTCGGGCTGGACATGGCAAAACGCGCCCGTCCACCAAACAGCAAGCGATTATCAGCAGTAAGACGAAAATAATGACCAATAATCCGGCTGGTCACGTAAGAGCGTTGATGGGGCATCAATCGAGCAATGAGCTTTGGATCAAGCGGTTCGGTGACGATAATAAAACTGCCAACCGGAATCATACGCCGGCGAAACCAGCCCAATGGCCCCTGCTGGCTGATACCACTGGCAATAATGATATCCCGAGCGGTAATTGCCCCTTTTGATGACGTAACCTGAAAACGACCAGCCATTTTCTTTAAGCGTTGTACCGGACTGTTTTCATAAAAGTCCGCACCCTCTACTGACGCCCTTTGTGCAAGTGCAACCCCCAGTTTACCGACATGCACCTGAATCGCATTTTGCTGGAGCATCCCACCAAAAAACTGATCACTTTGGATCTCATCTTTTAATGCCGCAGCATCAAGAAACGACACATCCGGGTCGACTTCTTTTTTAATCAGCTCACAGGTTTTAAAAATTTTCTCAGCATGTTCAGGTTTTGCAGCCAGCTTCAGTTTGCCACTTTCACGAAACTCACAATCAAGCTGCTCCTCAGTAATAAGCGTGCGTAACGAATTAACCGCATCTGCATAAGCAAAATAATACTGGCGGGCCTTATCCAGGCCGATAGAAGCCGATAGCGAGGCAAAATCCTGGGCAACTCCGGTACTACACTGCCCACCATTTTGCCCCGATGCCTGTTCCATAACCTGGCCGGCCTCAAACAGCGCAACCGATGCCCCCTGCTGAGTCAGAGCATATGCAGCAGATAGTCCGGTCAGGCCACCGCCCACTATTGCCACATCATAATGCGACCGTTCAAGCTCCGATATTCCCCGGTTAAACCGGGGCTTGGTATCAATCCAGTAAGACTGATTCTTCATGGCCAACTCCCACATCAACTATGCAATTAATCCAGACCCAGAAAATCAGCCAGTGCATTAATATCAGGAACCTGATGATAGGAATAAATCGAATGTGCAGGCTGCTCATGGCCACGAGCAATAAAGGCTTTGTGTTTAATGCCCATATCATCGGCTGAAAACAGGTCATAGCGGAAGCTGGATGACACATGCAAAATGTCTTCAGGATTACATCCGAGGTTATCAATCATATATTCGAAAGCGGCCAGACGAGGTTTATAAACTTTGGCCTGTTCTGCGGTAAATACGCGGTGAAATGGTGCCCCGAGTTTTTCAACATTACTCATGATCTGGCTATCACTGGCATTTGAATAGATAACCAACGGATACTCTTTGGCCAGACGCGCTAAACCAGACGGCACATCAGCATGAGGTCCCCAAGTCGGTACCGCATCATAGTATTGCTGACCTTGTGCATCGATATAGGCAATACCCCATTTTTTACAGGTGCGCTCAAGTGCACTCTTGACGACCTGATCATAAGGCTGCCAAGCACCGAGCACTTCATCTAACCGGTAACTTGCAAAATCTTTGATAAAAGCATCCATCTGTTCTTCCGGGATACGATTTTTAAAGATTTCCCGGGTCATCGATGCCATATGGAAATTGGTTAATGTGCCATAGCAATCAAAAGTGATGTACTTGTGACGAAATTTACTCATCGGATTCGTCCTTAAAACGTATGATAACAATGTGGAAACATCTATATATCTCTTTGTATTCCTCTCAATTACAACATAGTTACACAGCAGATAACGTTTAATTCCCCGCCTCAAAAGCAGGAATATCTTTTTTGTTTTCAGGATTCAGCAGTAAATAGAGGAATTTCGTTATTTGATGGACAATAATTATGAAATGTGGCTTCTCGTTCAAATAAAGACGGAGCCACTGTCGACTCCATCTTTATACTTTGCCCGGTTCGCTTTAAATCACAGCGAGAAAAATCATCTGACACACCGCTAAGCTAATGCTCCGTTGTCATCGCACTTTCATGCCAGTTTTTTAACGCCATGTTGGAGAGCCACACCATCAGTGCAAACAGCAAAATATCGGACACAGTAATCAGAACCAGCGCAGCAAACATTTTTGGGATCTGCAAGTTATACCAGCTCTGCAAAATCACATAGGCTGGAACCGGCACTGTTACCGCCGGTTCCAGCCACAAATTCAGCAACCACAGCCCCAATCAGAGCCAGCCCTGAACTAATTCGCAACCCACTGAAAAAATAGGGCAATGCACCGGGAATACGCAGACGAATCAACTCTTGCCAGCAGCTTAAGTGATATATGCGAAACAGACTCAATAAATCCAGATCGACACTACGCAGCCCCAACGTCGTATTCGAAATCACCGGAAAAACGGAAATAATCACCGCACAGACGATCAGTGACCATGACGTGTTATTAATCCAGATGATAATTAAAGGGGAAATGGCCACACCAGCAACAAAGATGTATGGTTTGCCTATCTGGTTCATTCGGATAGAGACGCCATTCAGAGACTGGCATCCACCGGAATCGCCCCAGCACGGTCAAGACAAGAAGCCGGAATGAGAATAACCCTGGGCGTCGATGGCTCGGCTTCGGTTGAATCAGGCTCGATAATCCAGGAAGCAAATCTGGCCTGGCTGATCCATCGAGCCACCAGCCCGCAAGAGATAATCAGCTAGGCCAGCAAAAATGGAGCAAAGCGGCTCAGTCTTAGCGGAACCGGGGAGATCAAAGTCGGAAAAGCCGCTGATTTAGTCGCATATAACATCGATACCCCACGCATGAACGGCGTGCATTCTAAACTGGAAGCACCACTTATCGGTGGCGAACCGGTCGATATTCAGTACAGCTTTATTCAGGGAAAAATGGTCATCGACAACGGTCAGGTTCAGGGACTTGACAAAGCCGAACTGGTCGCAAATGTCAGGCAAGGAGTTCAGGAACTGCTTTACAAAGAGAGCTAGTGATCTACCGAGCATAATCTAAACGGTAGAAAATGCCCGTTTTGCCGTAACAGACCAGACTAAAATACCGGTGGCAATTAAGATGAAGGCCGAAATACCAAGCGCACTATGCAGACCCGCTATCGAATATCGACTCATTAATGATCCAAAGATCCCCACACCTAATACACCGCCGGTTTGTCGCCCTGCATTCAGCACACCGGATGCAATACCTCTTCGCAAAGCGGGTACATTCATCATCACAATCACTGAAAAAGCCGGGATAGTAAATGCAGCACCCGCCCCAATCATCAACATCGGCACAATCATCCAGACATAAGATGTTGTAAGCTCTAATTCAAGTAAAGCCAGACATCCCAAACAAGCAAGACCAATCCCTCCGAGCAGCGGTAGAATTGGACCATTTCGGGCAATCAGCCTGCCTGAAAACAGGTTACTCACCCCGGCAAATACCGTCATAGGTAAAAAAGTCAGGCCAGTTTGTAATGCACTAAGCCCCCGATCTGACTGAAAAAACAAACTAAAAGCAAACAAAACACCATAATAGACAAAATTTACGGTAAACCCGGCAATAAAAGCACTGGTCACTTTCCCTGAACAATATAGATCCAGAGGCATCATCGGTGCTTTAGCACGGTATTGCGTCAGAATAAACAAAGGAATCATCACAGCCGACAGTAAAATACCAGATAAAACCACAGGGTTTTGCCACCCTTGCAAGCCACTTTCAATACAGGCAAAAACCAGCCCACCCAAAGCAGGGATCACCGTCAGTTGCCCAAAAAAATCCAATGACCTCGGTTTTTTGTCTGAATGGCACGGGGTGACGGGCCACAGAGCACCTAGCGCAATCACACCAACCGGGATATTCAGCAAAAAAATACTACGCCATCCGCTAAACGCTATCAGCAGACCACCAAGCAATGGCCCAACGGCTAAAGCCAGACCTCCGATACTGCCCCATATGCTAATCGCTTTGGCTCTGCTGCCTTGCTCCGGATAGACATCACTTAAAAGAGCCAGTGACGCCGGAAAACATAAAGCAGCCCCCAGCCCCTGACAAGCCCGAGCAACCAGCAAAGCATAAATATGATGAGATAATCCACATCCGGCTGAAAATACAGTAAAAATGATGACCCCAACCATAAAAACCCGGCGGGCACCATAACGATCGATCAAGGCCCCCCCAGATAAAATAAACACTGCAAAAACCAATGTATAAATACTAATAACCCATTGCAACTGTGCCACATTGGCACCCAATGCATGTTGAATTGTCGTGATAGAAACATTCACAACAGTCACATCCAGTATCGTGATGGCATTCCCTAAACCCGTTCCCAGTAAAGCCAGACTGGCCTGTCTGGATGAAGATAGACTTTTCATCGTTTGATTCCTTAGCATTTCCTCACAAAGAGATATCCGCTTGTGAACACAATGATCGTACATACCCCCTTACTGTGATTAAATAGGTCAATAATAGTTTCAGTTACAACCAGGAGTATTAAATGCTCGACAAGCTCATCTCAATGGAAGCGTTTGTGAAAACCGTTGATAACGGATCATTTAGTGCAGCAGCAGAGCGAATGAATATGTCTCAACAAATGGTTGCCAGACATGTTGCATCTCTTGAAACAAAACTTGGAATGCGCCTGCTAAACCGGACAACCCGGCGTCATGGACTAACGGCTGAGGGCCAGATTTATTATCAGCGCTGCAAATTTATTCTTGCTGAAATAGACGATGCAGAAGGAATTGCACAAACATCACAGAAAGAGCCAAGGGGGAAGCTTCGGGTGAGTGCCCCCATCACACTAGGCCGATACCGTATCATGCCTATCATCACTGAATTTTTACGGCGCTATCCGGCTGTAGAAGTTGAACTGGAACTGAATGACCGGCTCGTTGATCTGGTCGAAGAAGGCTTTGAAATTGCTGTTCGTATTGGAAAACTCAACGATTCGCAGCTCATCGCCAGAGAACTCACGCCACATCGTTTTGTTCTTTGCGCCACCCCTGGCTATCTCCAAAAACACGGGACACCTTCATCACCTGAAGAACTCAGGCAACACGAATGCTTAGGCTATGGATTTAATACCCGACCGGGGCACAAAACCTGGCAGTTAACTCATAAGGGAAAAACGCAAACAATCCGTGTTCATAGCCGGTTACATCTCACCGATGCAGCCGCTTTACTTCAGGCGACTCTGGATGACGTTGGTATTTTGCTGGCGCCTCATTATGTCGTTCAAGAAAAGATACACTCGGGTGAATTAGTCTTCGTCTTAAGTGGTTATCAGGGACCTTCACGCCCCATCCATCTGCTCTACCACCCAGCCCGTCAACAAAGTGCTAAATTAAAACAATTTATAGAACTTTGCTTAAACCGGTTAAGAACATGAATAAATGATATAGAGCCCAATATTTTTGATTGTTTCTAATGTCCACTAAATTTAATTATATCTAAAAAATAAAGGATGAATATAAAAATTCTTTTCTATATCTGTTATATCTAACTCTTGCTTATCAAAAGATGAATATATTATCAGTGAATCAGTTTTTTTTATTCCAATAACACCTACTGTAAACCAGATTTTAATTAAATCTTTTATATTACCCAATTTTTCTTCATGGTTATTATGGATTTTATAATTGTATGGATATTCAGCCAAGTGATTTAAAATTTCTTCTTTTGTATGGTTAGATATATCATCTATATTAAATTCTTGTATTTTAATATATGAAAGGCTATCTAAATAGCAGTCTATATATGAAAAAATACTTTTCCATTCATGGCATAAAGCTTGTTTTCTCTTAGAATAGAATTTTTCTTCAGCCTCAAGAATAATAGAACTATTAAGCTCTATATTGCCATCGCATTCAGCTAAACATAGATTCACAAAATCAATGGCATCTCTAGGCCTTAGCATAGTTCTTTCAATTATATAAACATCAGCACTCACACCATTAACATTGAAATTAAATACATCTGAAAAAGTAACCTTCTGAGATGATCTATACTTGTTTTTTACCAAATAATCAATTCTTAAATCTAAAATCTCTCTTATCTCTTTTTTATTCCAATATACTGGATATATTAAAGATTGATCTTTCTCTGATTGCCTAAGATTATTTTTATATATGCCAATTAAAATATCTGTTCTTATGGATATAAGAATTTTAACAGATTTGATATCAAGTAGTTCTTTAAATGCTTCTAAGAGAGCATTTATAAAATCATATCTTATTTCACTTGTACTCAGCCAAGATTTATCCAAATCATCAATACTAAATATTATTCTAATCTGACTAGAGTCAGATAATTCTTTTTCAATTAACTTAATTAATTCTTTCTGTTTTCTAATTAATTCTTTACTAACATAGCTAGATGTCTCTGTTTGAATTTTCCTCATGCTTTCACTTGAACCTCCTCCTTCTACGTTGATCCCCAATACATCGATTTTTGCAGACAAATTATCTTCCATCTTATCAGTAATCTCTGTAATAATATTATCGTTAAAAAAATTATCTTTATAGGAACGAATATATTCATCAGCTATTTCAGGTCGATAACTTTTTTATTAGAACTAGGTACACACAATTCCTTTATATACTCAAAAAAACTATCATATGATCTCTTATAGATTTGCTGAATAACTTTCACAAGCAATACATGTAACCATAATGATTTATAAAAAACTCTTAAATCAATACCTCTTCTAATCAGACTAGATATAAAAACATTATTATTAATATGCTCAAAAACAGTATTTTCTGCTTTTATAGATTCATGAATTTTAATTATCTTATGATGTATAGCTTGTTTTAATATAGCAGTTTTTCCACTTCCTGTCCTACCGACAATAACACGTCTAGTAAAATCTGGATTTTCTTTATCATTATTAAAATTAATTATACCTTTAAATATATCAGACTCATAAAAACAATGTTCTAGATATGAGTCAGTTTCAGCATCCAAATGTCCAATTCGATCATTTTTTCTAAAAATATAGTTTTCCATATATATTTTTTCGTATCTATACAATATATATATTATAGTACAAGTTACAAATTCAATATTAATATTCTATCTTTCAAAAAGCCAAAATTTTAAAGCAAGTTCAGTCGTCCTTTTCCCCGTTTCATCAGATGGATAGCCCTGATTAAATTGAATTAAAGCGCATCCCAAAGTGTACTTTTGACGGGTGTAATCCCGACTTTCAGCCCACAGGGTCCAAAGAACTCATGTCTGGCTACTGGAAATTTGAAAGCGAGTCTATCATCAACGAATTTTTGGCTGAAAGCTAATTCTAGATTGTATTTGAATAATACCTGTATGGCCTGCCCCCCGGTAATCAAACAGCTAGGCCATACACAACTGGCAAAAAAGACTATAACCGATATCAACAGGCATCCTGAATCATATATTAGAAACGTCATTGGCATGTTACTGTATTAATTGTTGTTGAGACTCGACTCAGCATATTCAAAGGATGTCACGTTACCCAAACGTCTGCGATAAAGCATCCACACCGGATTATTCAACTGGGAATTATTTTATGGCTCATGGACTCTTTCCACACCAACAAATCGGCGACTTCACAATTACCGGATTAAGCGACGGATACCTCAACACCGATATCAACTTCCTCTCAAATATCGAAAAGCAAAATGCCCTTCAAATTCAATCAGCTGCGGGAGTCGATGATCCGGCATCCATCCATATAGGCTGTTATTTAATACAGGGTAAAGGACAAACAATTTTAATCGACAGTGGCGCAGGCGGCATAAAACCATGGGGTGGTCTTTTAAAAGATAACTTAGCATTAATGAACATCACCCCTTTGGATATCGACACAATCCTTTTGACTCATGCCCATCCCGACCATATCGGCGGGCTATTGCTACCATCAGAGAAACCCGTTTTCCCAAATGCTAAGTTAATGCTGCATCAAAATGAACTGGCTTACTGGACAAGTGACCAACAGATGGAACAAGCCAGCGAAAGAGCCCAGGGCAACTTTGCCATTGCCCGTAAAGTATTCTCTGAATACAGTAATCAGCTTCAGGCCTTTAATTCCACTGACATACTCCCTGAAATTAAGGCGATTCCCCTGCCTGGTCACACGCCCGGGCACACCGGATATATGATTGAATCAGAAGGGCAAAAATTACTGATTTGGGGAGATATCGTTCATTTCCCCTACATTCAAATTGTTCATCCGGATGTTGCGATTGCTTTCGATTGCGATCAAAGCATAGCCCGCTTAACGCGAGCGAATGTACTGAAAATGGCCAGCTCAGCTCACCTTCTAATTGGCGGGATGCATTTGGGAACATCGGGCTTTGCGTACATCAGCGAAGAAGAGAATAAATTTAAAATAAACTATCTCTGTTAATTGCCCATTCAACCTCAGCTAAACAGAATATGGTCGCTGAGGTTAATCAGTCTGTTCATCTTTGCTTTCATAGACTATGCATTGCTGCAAACTAATCATTTGGTGGTTACCTATTTTCATACCCCGAATCAGGACGGGTCGATCAAACATGGCCCGACATACCGTTGCCAAATCAAGAAGTGCAATACTGATCCACATTTTCAACACGCCCCCCTGCATTTGCCCAGGGAAAGACCCTGCGGTCCCAATCATCTGTATCGTGCATCCGTGAAAAATCGGTCACGCAGATTAAGCTAACAGACACCTGGGCTGCAAAAGGTTGAATCAGATTACTGGTAAAAACCCTAATATCCTGATCATGAACTTCTTTAAGAAAGTGCCCTTCTGGGTGATACAAGCGAACCGCTTGCCCGGTTAAAATGTAAACATCAATTTCTTGCCAGTTGTGAGCATTTGGTGCCCCACCACATCCCTCGACATCAATGCCAACACCAGATTACGGACGATTATAACCACAAGCAACCCACAGAATATTAGAAAGTTCCTGCATCGAGATAAGATCAGGTTTACTTTCTAGTACAGAGCATTTCTTGTTAATGGCTGCTTACAATGGCATTCCACCTATTGTCACAGGATTAGAAAACTTAATTACATGTTGTTCAGGTATTGGTAATTGACAAGTCCTGTTCTATCTTCTATTTGTTATCTTTTTATTTAATTCGAAGTGCTATCACTTCGAATAACTCATTGTTTTAAATAGTCGTTTTTTACAAAAATGGAACTTGACTTACCTTGACGATCAACCCAATTATCACGAAAGAGAGCGACAAGTTATCAGGCTTCATTACACTGATATTCAGTATCAACATAAGCAGAAAACAGCTCAGAAATTAGTAAATAATTGGATCAGCCTATTGAATAATGATCTGATTGATAGTAATAGAAAATCATTATTTATCTGAAGCTATCAATTCGATTTATAGATAATTTTTGTAACAAAATTTTACACGAATACTTTGAAATAATCTCTTCATAATAGCTGTGATAAAATCGAAAAGTTTATATGTTGCTTATTGGATTAACCAATATTTAATAATTTACCTAATATTTTTATATTTCAACTTGTTCAAATAAGAGATAAATATAAAAATTATTTCTAATACTAAAAATATTTATCAATAGAAAACTAACCAAGGATTTATGCTATCTTACCGTAAGCCCCTCAATTTATGCTTTCACGATAAAATGAGAAGCTCACACTCATTTAAAGGTAGCTCATCAATTACATACTATTTAGATGTAGTAATTGTTAGATTAGAAATGAGTTTATGGCCAGATAACAGAGCATCTAGTATCTGCTGCTGAGATAGGCTGCCCGCTTGAGATGCAGAAACACCTGCAACCTTACCAGTTACTGTTGTAGCAGAAGCAGTTAAACTTATACCGCAAAGAACAGCGCCTAATAAACCTACTTTACAAAATGATTTAATCATAGTTAATACCTTTTTTGGGGGTTTCATTTTATATAGATACTCATCTACAGATGACAATACATTATTAGTTACATGATATTCATTCATTTTAATAACACATCTAATAGATTCGACATCCATATATGCTCATTACTTATAGTAAAATTCTATTTTATCGATACAAAACTGATATCTACTTATACCAATAGAATAGAATTCTAATCAGATAACCAAGATTCACGCATAATAAAAATTATATATAATTCCTGCTATCTAATTGAAAATTAGAATCAGAAAATTCTTTTATTTATCCCATGTATAACGCCCCATATTTAAAAATCATAAAATTAACTATCATTCATAATATATAAATACAAAAGTCACTCATAAAAGCACTTCACCCAAATCATATCATATCATTCCCAAATCTCTTAATTATTAATAGCTAATCATTTATCTGGGTGCATAATGATATATTAATCAATTTATGTAAAGTAATTTTTATCATGTCCATAAAAATAAAATAAAACTCAACATTAGATAAACTTGAAACAAACAATATTATTTTCAATAGAAATAAATAATTGGATTATTATTCCAAATATAACCATTATTTTTTGTTTTTCATCCAATTAGATATCATCTGGATCAGAAAGTCTCTGAGCATAAATTTTTTGATATCTATCTATATTTCACTTAAAATTTTTCAAAAAGTATTAAGCATTATAAAATATAAAACAACGAGTCGATTTTTCTACAACAACTTGAATGAGGGGATAATTTTCCAAGGCATCCTATACGCCGACTAAAAGCAAGGATGTACTCAGCATCTTCTAACAAGTGAAAAGTCTACTTCAACAGAAATCACCAGTAACAAACAAATCAGCCATAAATAGAAGAAAAAGAGCCCTTCATCATTCAGCATTTTAAAAAGATCACAGACCCTTGCTATCACTGAGCTCATATGGTTGATGACCAAAATCATTTGAAAACAGCATCCAATAGACTAGATGGACCAATGTAGTCAGCTAGACTTTGATCGGTCTAATAAAAAACTAAATTTAGCCTTTTTATTGATACTGGTCTATATTTGGTTTAAATTTAAGCCAATGTCAATGTAAGAGAAAAATATCTGAGTTAGCAATTGTTACAGCACATAAGTAAAGATGAGTGCACTTTGCATATAGCTGAGTATAAAATTCCCCATTTGAATCAACGAGATGTCGAATTGCGTTGTTTATACATTATTACTGACTATAAGTCATAAGGTAATCAGTATGAGAACTGAAACAGTAAGTTATTTGAAAAAAAATGCGGCAGACTTGCCGGTAGATGAAACTTTAGTAATTACACAAAATGGTGTGCCTAAGTATGTTGTTGAGTCATATGAAGAAAAAGAACGACGTGACAATGCGTTAGCTCTGATGAAGTTAGTCATGTTTGCTAAGCAAGACATTGCAAATGAGCGTGTAGGTACATTGGATAGTCTCCGTACTCGTTTGTCTGAACGTAAACAAATAGTGAGTGCCAACACCAATGAATCAAGAAAAACCCGTTAAAATTCGTGTAGCAGAAACATTTGAAAAAACGCTCGATAATACAATTACATATTTAAGTCAGTGGTCTGATGAAGTAAATGTGATAACTAAAGTAGAAGATGTGATTGAACATTTTCAATCACAAGTCAAAGACCATCCTTTTAGCTATTCAAGATCTCCTGAATTGCTGGAGTTAGGTATAAACTCTATCAGACACACTATAGATAATGGCTTCAGAGTTCTTTATGAAGTAACTGAGGGTGAAGCTGCAATAATCGTAGATTTACTGCTGTTCCTCAGAACCAAACAGAACATGCAACAACAGCTAATAGAATACTGTTTATATCAATAAATTTTTGTCATTAGATGCCTTGTATATATCTAAAACTAGTCTGAATATAATCTCAGGCTTTTGCATTCTTAACCCTCCCAAACGGTGATAATGCCTTACTACTTACATGAATTATTCTTAGAAAAAGATAGAATGCGGTTTTACCTCTTGCTATCTATTCCTATTTTCAAACTAGCAAATAATATGAAATTCCAATTCGAACCGTAGCTCACTTTGAGAGAAAATTGACCAGATAAAATCTAGAACAATGGTCGGCCCCCAATATCAAAACAACCAGCTTATGGTTGTAACGACAACAAATACAATCAAACACTTTGCCCTGCCGCCCAGCCGGATGACCAGGCCCATTGAAAATTGTAACCGCCAAGCCAGCCGGTCACATCCATCACTTCCCCGATAAAATATAACCCCGGGATTTTATGGCTTTGCATTGTTTTAGACGATAATTCATCGGTATCTATCCCACCTAAGGTCACTTCAGCGGTGCGGTATCCTTCTGTGCCATTGGGTTTGATCTGCCAGTTGTTTAATTGCCTGGCCAGTTGTTCTCGTTCGGATGAGCGAAGCTGGCCAATCGCCATATTCGTACCGGCCAGGTCTGTCAGAAAAACCTCGACAAACCGTTTAGGTAAAACATCACTCAGAATCGTTTTACATTGCACCCGGGGCTTTTCTCTGGCGAGCTGTTTAAGCCATTCGTTGCAATCAATCTGTGGGAGAAGATTAACGAATAACGCTTCACCGGGGTGCCAGTAATTTGAAATCTGTAGCATTGCCGGGCCAGATAACCCCCGGTGTGTCAATAGCAGGCTTTCTTCAAAGACATGGCCCGATTCGCTGCGAACCGAACAGGGAATACTCACGCCAGCCAGCGGCTCAAAGCGTCTCTTGTCATGCTCATGTAACGTAAAAGGGACCAGACCGGCCCGGGTCGGATAGACACGCAGTCCAAATTGCTCAGCCAGTTTCAGGCCAAACGGGGTAGCCCCCAGTTTTGGCATCGATAAACCGCCGGTAGCCACCACCAGCGACTGGCATTGTAAAGCGCATTGTGAGGTCGTCAAGATAAAGCCGGATTCACTCTTTTCCACACTCAGAATATCGGTTCGCAGCGAAAGCTGTGCGCCTGACCAGTTCAATTCAGTCAACAAAATATCAAGTAAATCTTGCGCACTGTTATCACAAAATAACTGACCAAGGATTTTCTCATGAAAAAGCAGGCCATGGCGTTCAACTAGTTCAATAAAGTCATGAGCGCTGTAACGTTTAAGCGCTGATTTAACAAAATGAGAGTTATGACACAGATAGGCTGAAGGCTCAGCATGCATATTGGTAAAATTGCAACGTCCTCCGCCAGAGATCAGAATTTTACGACCCGCTTTTTTAGCATTATCGAGGAGCAGAACCTTTCGTCCACGGTAAGCAGCCTGCGCTGCACACATTAACCCCGCAGCCCCTGCGCCAATGATGATAACGTCCCAATTTTGCATGAAATATGCCCTATCGTCTCAAACGTCGACATCATAGCGATTTTTACCGTAAAACAAAAAGAAAAAGGGAGAAGCCAATGGCTTCTCCCGTCTTCTGTCGGTCAACAAAGGTCAGATGTTATCTCTTTCCATATCACGCGAATCCCTGCGTGATGGATTTACTCTAGCCTCGACTTAGCAGCCACGCAACCCTGCTTTCCATCTTTGTTTGAGAAATTAGACCCGTGTCACTATTCCATAGAAATTTTCAATTAATCCCGATTTCATATAAAAAGGCCAAAGATAAGCTTAACAACTGAAAATCTCTAGTTAAAGGCGTGTTATCCTCTGGAAATCAACTCAAATAAATATCAAAGCGATGATTTTTTGTCTTCAACTCAGCCTGAGGTTTTTCATCAGCCAACCATGGTGCATAGTCAGGACGTTTGACAACAATACGCCGGGCTCCGGTACTACGAGCTGCGGCTAATAAATCATCGGCATCATGATCATCACCGACCAACAACTGGAAGAGCCGCATCTCTTTTTTTACTTGCGCCGACTTTTTCTTATGTGGGTACATCGGGTCTAAATACACGGCATCAACACCTTCACCTAAAGCCTCCAACGCCTCAAGACTGCTGGCATAATGCAATGTTAACCGTTGTTCGAGCCATTGGGCCAGCTCAACGTTTAAACTCGCTCTTGTCAATCCATCACTAAGCAATGCAGCAACAGGAGCGCAGCGTTCCACCATTTTGACCTGACACCCTAAAGATGCGATCACAAATGCATCCCGCCCTAACCCTGCGGTTGCATCTAACACCACCGGCCGATGCCCTTTTTTAATTCCAAGGGCTTTGGTCACCGCTTCAGCGCCACCATGTTTGCGCCGATACTGACTGCGCCCATGAGCAAAATCGACCTGAACGCCTTTAAGCTTAGGTTCATCAGCCAGCTTAAGGACCAACCCTAGTTCGCTGTATTCCAGAAACAGGCCTCTTTGAGGCGCAAATTTTTGCCAAGGCAGCGCAAACTGCGACGCCAGTAACTCGGACTGTTTTTTAAATAGCAGGTCATGACAACACAGCGGAATCACTTTTTTCTCCTATAGGCAACTGCAACGCAGTGTAAACACTAACCGGGGCATCGACAAGTTCTGCTCTAATTGCAGGCAACTTGCTGCTACCATTAATAAGATTTGCCACAGACGATGGGTCTGGATTCGTTAAAATCAAGGCAACCAGAGACCATCCACCTCAGGACAAAATATGGCCAAATTAGACGTATTAATTGTCGGTGCCGGTTTATACGGTGCCGTTTGTGCAGAACAGCTCAAACAACGCGGTTATCGGATTAAAGTCATTGAAAAACGGGATCACATCGCCGGAAACGCCTACACCCAAATCAAAGAATCGATTGCGATTCATCGTTATGGTGCACATATTTTTCATACCAACCGCGCTGATATCTGGCAATACGTCAACCAGTTTGCAACCTTTAACCGGTTTACTAACAGTCCTCTGGCCAATTTTCAGGGTAAGCTCTACAACCTGCCGTTTAATATGAATACCTTCTATCAGCTCTGGGGCGTCACCACCCCCGAACAGGCACAGCAAAAGCTCAGCCAGCAGCGGGCCGAAATGGACGGCATCGAACCTCAAAACCTGGAGCAACAAGCCATTGCGCTGGCCGGGCGTGATATCTATGAGCGTCTCATTAAAGGCTATACCGAAAAACAATGGGGAAAAAATACAAGGGAATTACCGGCTTTTATCATTCGCAGACTGCCTCTACGTCTGACTTACGACAACAATTACTTCAATGACCGGTTTCAGGGGATCCCAGAGCAGGGATACACCGAAATGGTCCGACAGATGCTCGATGGTGTTGATGTCCAGTTACAATGTGACTTTCTTAAAGAGCGGGAACGCTGGCTCTCTCAAACCCATTTTACAATTTATACCGGCCCTATCGACGCCTATTTCGATCACTGCTTTGGAGCGTTAGGTTACCGCTCACTGGACTTTGAACTCAAACGTTTTGACAGCCCCAATGTACAAGGTAATGCGGTGATCAACTATACCGAACGGCATATTCCTTACACCCGGACCATTGAACATAAGCATTTTGCGCCCGTTGACACACCACACAGCTTTATAAGCTACGAATATCCCCGTCACTGGCAACCAGGCGATGAGCCTTATTACCCAATAAACGATGAAACCAACATGGCGCTCTATAAGCGCTACTATCAGTCAGCATCAAGGTTAAAACATATTCACTTCGGTGGCCGACTGGGCCAGTACCGTTATTTCGATATGCATCAAGTCATTGCAGCAGCTTTACACTTTTGTCAAAAATGGCATCAGGTAAGTCAATAAACATGAATTATCGGCTTAATAAAGTAAGATAAATTGCTATTGTCCGGGTCGACATTTAAAATTCTCAAAAGACTTAATACATTACAGGATATTCCAGATGATTATTGTAACCGGAGGAGCTGGTTTTATCGGCTCGAATATCGTTAAAACACTCAATGAACAAGGCTACGACGATATTATCGTGGTTGACGATCTCAAAGATGGGACTAAATTTGTCAATCTTGTCGATCTCAAAATTGCCGATTATCTGGATAAAGACGATTTCATTGCCCGTATCGTATCCGGTGAAGATATGGGGCCCATCGAAGCGATTTTTCATGAAGGAGCCTGTTCTGCAACCACCGAATGGGACGGCAAATTCATGATGGAAAACAACTACGAGTATTCCAAAGAGTTATTGCATTATTGTCTGGATCGGCAAATCCCATTCTTATATGCCTCTTCTGCTGCCACTTATGGCGATACCGATACCTTTATTGAAGACCCTCAATATGAAGGGCCGCTCAATGTCTATGGCTATTCAAAACTGCAATTTGATAACTACGTTCGCCGTTTACTGCCAAACATTAAATCTCAGGTTGTGGGTTTTCGCTATTTCAATGTGTATGGCCCACGTGAACAGCATAAAGGCTCAATGGCCAGTGTTGCCTTTCATCTGAATACCCAAATAAATAAAGGCGAAAACCCAAAACTGTTCGAAGGCATCGATGGGTATCCTAACGGCGGACAAAAGCGCGATTTTGTCTATGTGGGAGATGTCTGTGCTGTCAATCTATGGTTCTGGCAACATCCTGAACAATCAGGTATTTTTAATTTAGGGACAGGCCGCGCCGAACCATTCCAGGCAGTTGCTCAGGCGGTTGTCGATTTTAATCAAAAAGGTCGAATCGAGTATATTCCGTTCCCAGATCACTTGAGAGGCCGTTATCAGAGCTTCACGCAGGCAAACATCGAAAAACTACGCGCAGCGGGCTATGAACAGCCATTTAAAACCGTTGCCGAGGGGGTCCGTGACTATATGACCTGGCTTAACAAAGCCTAATGCGCGATGTGGGGGCTTCGATTTGCTCAATCCATACACTGGAGTCCCCCGAACAGGAACTCAGCATATTATTATGAATATCTTAATCATCGGACCTTCATGGGTAGGCGATATGGTCATGTCGCACAGCCTTTATCAGACACTTAAACAACGCTACCCGAATGCAAACATCGATGTCATCGCCCCGGACTGGTGTCGCCCTTTATTAGAGCGGATGCCAGAGGTTCGCAGCGCATTGCGAATGCCACTTGGACACGGCGAATTTAAGCTGGCCACACGCTGGCGCATCGGTCGCTCACTCAAAGGCCAATATGACCATGCTTTCATTTTACCCAATTCGCTCAAATCAGCCCTCATTCCGCTGTTTGCAGGGGTTGCAAAACGAACCGGATGGAAAGGTGAAAGCCGCTACGGACTACTCAACGATCTGCGATCCAACAAACGCTGTTTTACCCGGATGGTAGATAGATACGTTGCTTTGGCTTACCCCAAAGCACAAATGACCGGCGACGAAGCACTCTCTGATATTCCATCACCTTATTTACAAGTCGATAAAAATATCCGTCAGCAAGCCATTCAAGATTTAGGCTTAAACCAACAGCGCCCGATTCTGGCATTATGCCCGGGTGCAGAATTTGGTCCGGCAAAACGATGGCCCGAAGAAAAATATGCCCAGGTGGCCGCGACATGGATTACCGGGCGTCAGGGGCAGGTCTGGATTTTCGGCTCAGGTAAAGATCAACCGGTTGCTGATGCCATTCGCGCGCAATTAGATAAATCTGAACAACCCCACTGCCACCTGTTAGCCGGCCAAACATCTCTGGGACAAGCCATCGATCTGATGAGCGCATCAAGTGCAGTGCTAAGTAACGATTCGGGACTCATGCATATTGGTGCCGCACTGGGTTGCCCGGTGGTTGCTATATATGGATCAACCTCACCCGGTTATACCCCACCACTTTCAAAGAAAGTTGCGATTTTACATACCGATATCGAGTGTCGCCCTTGCTTTAAACGTGTCTGCCCTCTGGGGCATCTGAAATGTTTAACAGAACTCGATGCCCACCGGGCCATTGATGCATTGGATCAACTGGTTCCGACGTTTTCCGGTCCGGCATCATGAAGCAGCGTCTTCTTTGTGTGTTATACAATATTCTGCTCTGGCCTGCCTTGTTGTTTGCCTGCTATCGTCTTTATTGGCCCCGTAAAGGCAAGCGTCCTTTTGGGCCGCGTTGGGTTGAACATTTTGGTTTCGGCCAGTCATTCAAATCGCCTGATCTGTGGTATCACGCAGTCTCCGTTGGTGAAGTGATTGCCAGTGTCCCTTTAATTCATGCCCTTCAGACACGCCATCCAAAATGGCGGATTTTAATCACAACCACCACCGCAACGGGGGCCGCAGAAGTTGCCAAGCGATTGGGTGACAGTGTAGAACACCGTTATGCACCGTTCGATCTATGGCCTTGTATTTGGTTATTCATAACACGATATCAGCCCAAACAGTTGTGGATTATGGAAACCGAGCTATGGTTGAATTGGCTCAAACAATGCGAAAAACGGCATATACCCGTCAAACTGATTAATGCCCGCTTGTCGACACGCAGCACCAAACGCTACCTTCGTTTTGCAAGTTTCGCACAGTTACTATTTCCTCGCTTAAGCTGGATTGGAGCCCAGTACCAACACGATGCAGATAACTTCATCACAGTCGGGGCACCGGCTAAACAGGTGACAGTTACAGGCTCAGTTAAATACGATCTGGTCATCGATGCAAAGCGCATCGCCAATGCAAAAGCCCAGCGACAACAGCTATTTGGCAACCGACCCGTCATCATTGCTGCCAGCACACATGCAGGGGAAGATGAAACCATACTAACCATGGCCAAAACATTGCGCCAGGAACACCCTTCTCTGGTACTGATTCTCGTACCAAGACATCCGGAACGTTTCGATGAGGTAACTGCGTTAGCCAGTCAGGATGGACCAACCATCCGGCGAAGTCTCTCTCAACCGGTCAATGCTGATACCATCACATATATCGGGGATACCATGGGTGAGTTAATCGATATGCTAGCGATGAGCGATATTACCATCATGGGCGGTTCATTTGCCACCATTGGTGGACATAACTATCTCGAACCGGCAGCATTAGGCATTCCCTGCATCAGCGGCCCATTCGATTTTAACTTTCAGGAAATAAGTCTGCGCCTACAACAAAGCGGTGCACTAGAATTAAATGATAATATTGAAATATTAACACGCCAGATTAACCACTGGTTAAAAGACTCAGATGCCTGGCAGAGAGCCTCTCAGGCCGCATTAGATACGGTTGCCGCCAACCAGGGGGCAGTTTCCCGGACTTTAGCCGCATTACTGGCCGACGAGCAACCCAATGATCTTACAACAAAGACCAACAGCCTATGACAAACACGAATCAATCAGCCACTTTAGGTGTGGCCATCATCACCCAAAATGCGCAGGCAGATATTGAAAAATGCCTGAGTCGAATTCACGGCTGGGTTGATCAAATCGTCATTGTCGATTCAGGCAGTACCGACCAGACAGAAACGATTGCCCGGCGTTTTACAGATGAATTCTATTCCCACACCGACTGGCCAGGTTTCGGGAAACAGCGGCAGATCGCTCATTCATATATCAAAACGGACTGGATTTTGTATCTTGATGCGGATGAATTTATTACCCCGGAGCTTCAAAGCAGTATTGAGAAGGTACTCGTAACCAACCCACAAAGATGCTGTTATCGTATCAACCGGCTAACCATTGCTTTTGGCAAAGCAATTCGCCATAGTGGATGCAATCCCGACTGGGTTATCCGGCTCTGTCGTCGGAACGATACACGCTATAACGATGCACTGGTCCATGAAAAATTAATTATTCCCAATGACTTTAAAGTCAAATCACTTAAAGGCCGTATGGAACATCTGACATGTCGCTCGATTACCCAGTATATCCAGAAAACGCAAGGGTATATGAAAGCCTGGGCTGATCAACGGGAAGGACGAAAAAAATCGTCACTGGGCAAAGCAATCGCCCATAGCATCTTTCGTTTCATCCGGATGTATATACTCAAACTTGGTTTTTTAGACGGACGACACGGGCTATTACTATCGATGTTAAGTGCCTATACCGTTTTTGTACGTTATTGTGACCTATGGCTTCGCCATGAAATAGAACAACAATCACAGGACTTTGATTCATGAAAGTACTTCACGTCAATCTGGCCAGAGGGTTTAGCGGTGGAGAAAGTCAGACGTTGCAGCTGATAACCGCACAACAACGTCTGGGCTATCAACTCGCAGTTGTTGCTCACCCTAAAAGTCCACTTACAACACGTATCCGGGCATTAGATATTCCCGTCTATGAATGCTCGCATTTTTTCCAATGCCACCGCCGTGGATTTTGCCAGGGTTATCAACTCATCCATGTTCATGAAGGAAAAGCCGTCTACTGGGCTGCTTTGCAAAGCTGGCTTGATAAAATTCCATACATTATTACCCGCCGAATTGATAACCCGGTTAAAAATAAGTATCTGCTCAAGCAAGCCTACCGCAACGCCAGTGCAGTTGTAGGATTAAGTCAAATCATTGCCGATCGCATTAAAGAACGAACGGATCACCCCAAAATTCATATTATTCCCAGCTCTCCAGTGATTTATCCAGTAGACAAAGCACAAGTCGATATCATTAAATCGCGCTTTAATTCCCCATTTCTGGTCATTCAGGCCGGGAATTTACTCCATCATAAAGGGTTTGATGTCACCATCAATGCCGCAAAGAGGCTTGCAAGCGAAGCCCCCGATATCCAACTCATTTTGTTAGGTGATGGCCCTTTGCGCGAAGAGCTAGAAACTCAGGCCCAGGGACTTAGCAATGTCACCTTTGCCGGTAAGCAACCACGAGAATCTATGGGTAATTGGTTCGCGGCTGCTCATTTACAAATCCACCCGTCTTACAGTGAAGGCTTAGGTTCTGTCATTCTCGAAGGAATGCAAAGTGGTTTAACGGTCGTTGGAACACGGGCCGGGGGAATTGTCGATATTATTGATGACGGAAAAAATGGTTTTCTGATTGATCCTGGAAACAGTGACCAACTGGCTGACGCAATTTTAACGCTGTACCGTGATCCAACTCGTCGGGAAAAAATGGCACAAACAGCTAAACAATCAATGAAACGATTTGCGATTGAACATACGGCTCAGATTTATGGTGATCTCTACCGTCAGATTGCACTGCTTTAATCCCCGGTCAGATGACGACCCCAAGCCTGAAAAGATTCCCCGAGCAGATCCGGATGAACAGCCAGTCTTAAATAACGATCAATCACCCGCATGGCGATGGTATTTTCTAATGCCTCATTTTGAAATTGGCTCGCATAGGCCTTTGCATTTTCAATAATCGCTTCAGCTGCAATCGGATGACTCAGATAAAAGTCCATTTTCTCTTCAAGATCCGCATAATCATCACGGATCTCGACATAATGAATCCCAGGTTTGAGCCGCCCCTCCATAAACCATGTCTCAAATCTGGGTTTTGGCATCACCGCCAGAGAATTAGACGACATAATCCATTTCAGATTAGAAGCAACATCATTCCCTTCCAAAGAAAGTACAAACTTATATTGAAGCTGCTCGGCTAAAGTCATTCGATTTTTAACAAAATGAGAATTACGACATCGGTTGGTTTGACCGAGATCACAACGAGAATGATTCACATACTGCTCTAAAAAGCGGATCCGGTGTTCCTGATATGCACCGCCACGCCAGACTAACAGTGATTTTTTCTGATAAAAGCTACAAGGATCCTGAACATGAATAAAATGGCGGATCTTATTTAAATTTAATAAAACTGAGGTCTGATTGTTGTATTTTATAGGCCGACTTTTTACAAAAGAAGGGACATCAGGAACTGTTTGAACATCACCGAACTGATAGCAAAACCGAGCTTTTGGGAAAAAACGGATATACTGATAGAGATCGAAAAAATAAGTGGATTTACTGCGTTGTCTGAACTGCCTGAGTGTGACACTTTTTTGATCCAGTTCGAAAGGACAAACCAGCTGATGATAGTAGTTAACACGATCTTCAATATAAGAACGATTCAATTCAGTCACAGGAGCCATCGGCATTGCATGACGATAAATCGAGTTGGGAAGTAGCAAACTCAGATAATTTTTAAGGTAATATCCAAATTTGTTATTTTTATGGCGGTCAAATCTTTCCAGCATGTCCAGCATCCTTCACTTCGCACGACTCAAGAATCCCTACTTTAATTTTAGACATTAAATGGAAAAAGACATAAAGAAAACCCTTATACCCCAATTCATAAAAGTATCATATTTGTCCCCTCAAAAAGATTTTGGTAAATATCGGGCAAAAAGTATTAAAAGAAGCGAACTCCCCTGAAAAACAGGGGTTCCTTCAGACAGAGAAAAAAACCGATCCAAGAGGAGTTATATTGAAAGAAGAGGAATATAGCCCGGGATGACCAAATGATTTTTATTTCAGGCCTTGATATCCCTGCATTAAGATTTGCCAGTCACTATCAAGCCAATACCAGTGTGGCATTCGCTGACGTTCTTTATTTAGTGATCGCAACAGACGCTCAAGATTATCCTGTTGCCATTTCCCTTTAGAACGCCGGTGACTCTTATCCAGATCGATAACCCATACTTGTTCCTGATGATCCAGCATAATATTGTGGATATTCAGATCACTATGATCGATTCCGGCATCATGAAAACGACGAATCACACGTCCGACTTCCCGCCAGACATCAACTGACAAACGCTGCTTCACCAGTAACTCAGAAAGATCGCGCGCTTTAGGGATCCGTTTCGTAATTAAATCAGCCCGATAAAACAAGCCTTCACGAACCATTCGGGCCGCCACCGGAATCGGCCCGGGTAACCCTAAGCGAACCAATTCACAAAGTAACATAAATTCCTGTCGGCAACGGCTTAGCCGTTTTCCCAGATAAAGAAAGCGATCATGGCTGAGCTTACCAACCATGCCGCCACGATGGTAATGGCGTAATACATACGACTGATCCTGATGCTGAAAAAACAACGCCTGACCACGCCCTTTTGCCTGACCGACAACAGCATGCTGCTGCTTCCAGTAAAAAGGCGAAAAAAAGTCATCTGGACATTGTTCCCAACAGTCACGATCAAACCAGATACAACGATTTTGTTCGATTTGCTTAATGATCTTCATCAGCTTATTGTTAAATTAACATCACGGGAGATTTTACATTGCCTGCACAGATTTGCATAATGCATTGATTCATTCTAACCCAAGCTTGCTATGCAACCCAGTTTTTCAACCATTTCATCAATTTGTATCGTACGCCTTTCGGCCATCGGTGATGTCTGTAACGCGTCAACCATCATCAGCAGAATACGCCAAACATGGCCTGATGCATCAATTACATGGATTTGCGGCGCAGCTGAATTTCAACTTCTTCAACTCATTCCCGATCTAAATCTCATCTGCTTTGATAAAAAAGCCGGATTCAAAGCCTACCGAAAAGTTTGGAAGGCTCTGAACAAACAGCGTTTTGATGTACTACTTCATCTTCAGGCGTCATTTCGGGCCAGTATTCTGACCACAAGATTACATGCCCGGCGGCGCATCGGTTATCATCGCAGCCGGGCCTATGAACTGCAATGGCTATTTACCAACGAACAAACCATTCAACCGCACGGATTACATGTTGTCGATAACTACCAAGCTTTTGCCGATACACTTGGCTGCAAAAGCGCCCCGGTTAGCTGGCCGTTCATACTTCCTGATTCCGCAAAAGCCAGCGCATTAAAGCTTGTCAGTGAGCTGGGAAAACCTTTTATAGCCATTTGTCCGGCAGCCAGCAAAGGCTATAAAAACTGGTATGTAGATGGTTATATTAAAGTCATTCAAGCCATTCAATACAGCCAATACCCGGTCATTTTAGTCGGAAGTCCGGCTAAAATAGAGCGTCAGCTTGCCAGTGCAATCGAAGCTGGGCTTAATACCCCCGCCGTCAATTTAGTCGGTGAAACATCACTTCCAGAGTTAATGGCTATCCTGCAACAAGCCGAATTGTTGATTACCCCGGATACCGGTCCGGCGCACATGGCAGCAGCCATGCATACCCCGGTTGTCGGGCTGTATGCGCACCATAATCCTCTGCGGGTCGGTCCGTATGGTTATGTTGAATTAGCAGTCAGTCACTGGGATAAGCTTATTCGCCAACAAACCGGAAAATCACCGGAACAACTGCCCTGGCGCTGCCGCGTAAAAGACGATCATGCCATGCAGTCCATTCAACCCGAAGAGGTCTTAGCTCAGATCGCCAAAGTCCTTAAACTCAAAGCGCTCTAGAGCTGATGAAACCAACGTCTGATCCGTACAGCAGAATCAGTCACATTAATCAGCGAAATATCTTCCTGAGTCAGTCGGCCTGATGGCGGAGCGAACATCAAACTACGATTGGGGTTCGCAAGAGGATGCCGCAAAGACTCAACCCCTGGCGGTAATGGCCCGAATCCGACACAAGGCACATCTAACGCACCAGCCATCCACAAAATGGTTCCTTGCTCGGCAATCACTAAATCAGCATCTCTGAACAGTTTAACGGCGGTTTCCCAGTCCTGACAGAATTCGTCAATACGACAGTGGATGCCATCCAGCTCCAACTGCTGAGACAGATGCCGACAATATGCCAGTTCATTCGCATATGCATAAAGGACATATTCATTTTCACCAGACACCAGATTCAGGCTGGCTAACAATTGACGATACTGATCGATATCCAAATTCTGGGAAGGATTAACGGCACCAGGATGCACAACAATCAGAGGGTGCGATGAATGTTTGCAGATAACACTTGAATCACCAAAATAAGGGCTATTCAACAATACGGGATCAACACCTACGGACACTAAAAACTCATTCACGACTGTCTCATATGAATGCCGCAATAAAATAGGCTCAGCCGGACGACCTATCGCCTCTCCATCCCAGAAACGCCGAAAATTCAATACCGGAACACATCGTTTACGAATACCCAGTCGCCAGCCTAACCAGTGATGTCGCATCTTTGGAGACAGGCAAAGATAAGCATCATAATGACTCGACTTAAGTTCTTTGCGAAAAGCCCTCATCCCCTGATGATAACGTTCGTTTGTTTCATCAATAACCGACGATATCCCCGGCACTAAAAGAGCCAAAGCAGCACTAGATCGCTCAGCCAAAAGATCAATCTGAGCATCAGGCAAGGAACGGATGAGGCATTGCAATGCTGGCCAGGCTAACATGCTTTCACCCGGTACATTGCTGACGGCAACTAAAATACGTTGACCTGATGCCACACTTATCTCTCCATACAAGAAATTAACGAGGGGATATTGATGTTTAATGATAGTTTTTTCAGAGAGTTATCGCTTATTTCGACACAACAATCATCTCATTGATTTGAAAACATTAAATTTCATATATACGATTATATTCAAAACATATCTAAATGCGTTGAAATTCAATCAGTAAACATCAATACACCTTAGAATTTATTTATCTTTATTAGTTAAATAATCTTCCGATTAAACGCATTCTAAGTACCGGAAAAAAGTCACACAAAGGAATTTCCCTCCATCTGAGCACTGATACGTTTAAATGAATTCATAGGGCATCATTTATTATTTATCTGCCATATATATATCAATATCAACACAATAAATGCTCCCTATGAGATTGTGACGAATAAATCCACATGACTCAAGTAATTCCCACTCTTCCAGTGAAACGTTATAATACGATTTTGATCCGTAGCAAATAATCACAGGACAAATTATGTCAAACAGAGTTATCTATCCTGGCACATTCGATCCGATGACTCACGGACATAGTGACTTAATCACCCGTGCCGCCAAATTATTTGACGAAGTTATCGTCGCCATCGCTTCAAACCCGACCAAAAGCCCTCTATTCGATCTGGACCAGAGAGTCTCTCTGGCTAAATCATCCGTTAGCCAGCTTGATAACGTACAGGTTGTTGGGTTTAGCGGATTGCTTGTCGATTTTGCAAGGGAACATCAGGCCAATATCCTCCTGCGGGGACTAAGAGCCGTTTCTGATTTTGAATATGAATTTCAACTGGCTCATTTGAATCATCGTCTCTACCCGGCCCTTGAAAGTGTCTTTCTGACACCTGCCGAGCAGTATGCTTTTATATCTTCAACCATTGTTAAAGAAGTCGCGATGCATCATGGGGACGTCAGTCAGTTTGTCTCACCAACCGTTGAAGCTGCGCTCAAAGCTAAATTCGCTTAAATTTACGCTGAACCAGCCTATTCAATGAAACGTGGTTTGAGCAGGGCACAAAGAGTGAAAATAAGCAATCTTCGAAGACCTGCCAAAACAAAGCCCAAAACGTGTTCCATTGAACAAAATAACAGCCAAACGGTCAATACAACACCTAGCGCTTAGGCTGACAATGGGGGCAAAAAAACGTATTACGCTGCCCTAAACGACAACTTTGCAACAGCGTTCCACAGGTTTGACACGGCTGACCATCACGCCCATAAACCGCCAGTTCCTGTTTAAAATACCCGGGCTTACCATCGACACTTGAAAAATCACGCAATGTCGTTCCGCCCTGCTCAATCGCGGCCGCCAAAACAGCCCTGATACTTGATGCTAACTTCTCATAACGGGCCAGACCAATTTTCCCGGCAGCCAGCTTCGGATGTAATCCCGCTCTGAATAAAGCTTCGTTGGCATAGATATTTCCAACCCCAACCACAACCGCATTATCCATGATCAATTGCTTCACAGCTAACGTACGTCCTCTGGAGCACTGATAAAGTCGTGATCCTGAAAACTGATCACTTAACGGCTCAGGGCCCAATTTACCAAGCAGGGGATGACTATCCAGAGGTAACTCCCACCATAAAACCGCTCCAAACCGCCTGGGATCGGTTAAACGGAGGATATTTCCATTTTCAAGACACCAATCGACATGGTCATGTTTCTGAACCGATACAGATTCATCCACAACACGTAAACTACCTGACATGCCCAAGTGGATAATACAAACACCCGCGTTAGTTTCTAACAATAGATATTTAGCCCGGCGGCGAACCGCTTGAACCACTTGCCCTTGCATATGAGATATCACATCAGGAACAGGCCAGCGCAGTTTGGGTTGGCGAACATTTACATGACAGACCTGCACCCCGAGCAAATAAGGTTCAATACCGCGGCGACTGGTTTCTACTTCAGGTAATTCAGGCATAGATTGATTTATGGGTTTCGACTGAATAATGCATTGTAACTGGTTTGATCCAATTTGAGCAGCTGTCCCTGCCAATTGGTAATATAGTATTGATCTTTAAAGTGAAATAAAGTCAGCTGCAAAGGGTCTGCACGATTGGCAAGATAAACACGAATCACCTGACCTTCGACCGTTCCGCCGATGGCTTTTTTCCACCGAGGTAGCTGAATATGTAACCAGGCATCGACGGTAACAACCGAACGCGACGCTTCAGGTTGACTACGCCACCCGGTACCGACCCGCTGAATCACCCTCCCGGGAAGATCCAATTCCAAAACAACGGCATCTGAAGGTAATAAACGCCCCTGATTTGCCAGAGAAGATGAGCTGGCCTGAACAGATGAAGCCGGTTCAGAGCGATGCTCATTCAACTTTTCACTGGTGAATCTAAACAGCAGAATCATTGCCAAAACGACGAAAATAATAACATTATTCCATCCACGCCGTCCTAACCGCATATTCACCTCTGTTTTAATCACTATAACTGCAAACCAGTATAACTGGCTTTAGCATAACGATGCTAATTTTGCATTCAAAAAACAACTTAATACCGTGATATTAAATCTGAAAAATGACAATTTGCACAAAAAGAAAAACCCGAGCAATAGCCCGGGTTTTTTCACGAAAGAAAAATCAATTTATTTGATTTTGCCTTCTTTATACATTACATGCTTACGAACAACGGGATCGTATTTTTTGATTTCCATTTTTTCAGGCATGTTACGTTTGTTTTTATCAGTGGTATAAAAATGACCAGTACCAGCTGAAGAGTTCAAACGGATTTTTTCACGAGCACCTTTCTTAGCCATAGCTTAAAACTCCTTAAACTTTGTCGCCACGACGACGGATATCTGCTAATACTGCATCAATCCCTTTCTTGTCGATGATTCGCATCCCTTTTGCAGAGAGGCGCAGTTTAACGAAACGATTTTCGCTTTCAACCCAGAAACGATGCGATTGTAAGTTCGGCAAAAAACGACGACGAGTGCGGTTTTTTGCATGTGATACGTTGTTACCAACAACTGGTTTTTTACCAGTGACTTGGCATACTCTAGACATGTCAGTCTTCTCCAAAAATAACTTCTGCTCGAGCATCTGTTGCCCCGTAAGGCCGTCGCCCGGAACGACAGATAGAAAGGCCGCATTTTATACAGCAAAACGCTCGCAATTTCAATAAAAAGATCACATCTGGCCAAATTATCGGCTATATCCAGCCTCGTTGAGCAAACGAGACACTCTGACCGCAACCAGTCACAATATGATCCAGCACACGAACATCAATCAATGCCAGAGCCTTCACCAGTTTATCAGTAATCATGCGATCCGCATGGCTTGGCTCAGCTATACCTGATGGATGATTGTGCGACAATATAACAGCTGCAGCGTTACACTCCAGCACCTGCTGTACGACAACCCGAGGATAAACGCTAGCAGCATCAATAGTTCCATAAAAAATCGGCACGAATTGTAACACCCGATGCTGATTATCCAAAAGTAATAATGCAAATACCTCCCGGGAATGATGGCCTAACTCACTCTCCAGATACTGTTGAACCAAATCAGGGCTGGTTAATGCACTGTCGTCTTTAAGCTGACTCTGTAAATAGCGGCTCCCTATCTCTAACGCTGCCTGAATTTGCGCATATTTTGCAATCCCCACCCCCAATCGGGCACAAAATCTTTTCTGGCTGGCACTCAGTAATTGCCGAAGCGATCCAAATTCATTGAGCAGTTGCCTTGCTAACGTAACTGCATCTATTCCATGGCAACCTGTTCTCAAAAATATCGCCAAAAGCTCTGCATCAGAGAGAGACTTAGCCCCTTTTGATAAGAGTTTCTCTCGGGGGCGCTCATCCATTGGCCAATCAGTTATCGCCATGTCCTCTGTCCTTAGTCATCCGAAATCGGGGTATTATATTGATATTAGGGTCAATATAAAGTAAAAATCATGTCTTTCTTCCTGAATACGGATCAATCATGTTCTTCATTCGAATTTTATTTTTTATGGTAGAGTAATGCCTCTTTTGTTCATGGATTATCAACTCATGCTCACAGGAAAACAGATACTCATTATGGGTTGTGGCGGCATTGCCGCTTATAAACTTCCTGAATTAGTACGCCTTTTCAGCAAACAGGGTGCAACCGTTCGTGTCGCCTTAACCGAACATGCAACTCATTTCGTATCATCGATGTCACTTCAGGCCGTCAGCGGTCATCCCGTCAGTCAGTCCCTTATGGACCCGGGAGCCGAACTGTCGATGAGCCATATCGAACTGGCAAAATGGGCTGACCTTGTGCTTGTTGCTCCGGCAACAGCTAATATCATGGCCAAACTGGCTCATGGCATTGCCGATGACCTGATATCCACAGTGCTATTGGCAACACCTGCACCGATTGCCATCGCCCCCGCCATGAACCAACAAATGTATCAGGCTGGCGCAACACAGGCTAATCTGGCCACACTGACAAACCGGGAGATCGCTATATTTGGCCCGGCCAGTGGTGAACAGGCCTGTGGTGACACAGGTCCCGGACGAATGTTACAACCGGAAGAACTGGTTGATGCGACATGCAAGCTCTTTCAAAGCGAACAACCTCTCACGGGCACGACCATCGTCATTACCGCAGGCCCGACTCAAGAGGCTATTGATCCGGTTCGCTACATCAGTAATTACAGCTCAGGGAAAACAGGCTATGCACTGGCACAAGCCGCAGTTGAACTTGGCGCAACCGTTAAACTGATTAGTGGTCCCGTTCATTTACCCACCCCCAAAGGATGTGAGCGGATCAATGTCCTTAGTGCGTTAGACATGTATAAGGCAACTATGGATACCATCCCTTCCTGCGACATATTTATCGCATCTGCGGCTGTAGCCGACTACAGGGTGGCAGAAATTGCGGATCAGAAAATCAAGAAAAAAGATGAGCAAATGCGGCTGACGTTAGTCCGTAACCCTGATATAGTCGCGGCGGTTGCTGATCATCCAAACAGACCATTTACGGTCGGTTTTGCCGCAGAAACACAAGATGTGGCCCAGTACGCCAAAGACAAAATGCAACGTAAACATTTAGATATGATTGCCGTTAATGATGTATCGAAAAGTGATCGGGGATTTAACGTTGATACGAATGCATTGCAAGTCTTCTGGCCGGACGGGGAGTACGAATTGCCCTGCACCAGCAAACGGAAAATAGCCGAACAACTAATTCAACTGATTATAACCCGGTATCGACATGAAACAGATTGAGCTCAAAATCCTCGACCCGCGGGTCGGAACCGATATTCCATTGCCAGCATACGCAACAGCAGGTTCGGCTGGTATGGACCTGCGCGTCAATATTGACGCCCCCCTGACAATAGAGCCAGGTGAAACGGTATTACTGCCAACAGGGATCGCAATTCATATCAATGATCCAGCTTTAGCAGCAACTATTTTACCCCGCTCAGGACTTGGCCATAAACATGGGCTTGTTCTCGGTAATCTGGTCGGATTAATTGATTCCGACTATCAAGGTGAGCTAAAAATATCAATGTGGAACCGAAGTCAATCGGCTTATACCATAGAACCTGGAGAGCGCGTCGCTCAATTGGTCATTATCCCTGTCGTTCAGGCCCAGTTCTCCATCATCGATGAATTTGCGCAGAGTCAGCGTGGAAGTGGGGGTTTCGGTCACTCAGGGACTAAATAAGCCTTTATTCTTCGCGCTAATCAGATAATCAGGAAATCAGAATGGCGGGTAAAACCAAAACTAATCGTCGTGAACAGATCCTTCAGGCCCTGGCCGTTATGCTTGAAACAAGCCCGGGCAAAAGGATAACAACGGCCCGGCTAGCCAGCCAGGTCGGAGTCTCAGAAGCAGCGCTTTATCGACATTTTCCCAGCAAAGCCAAAATGTTCGAAGGACTCATCGAATTTATTGAAGATTCTTTATTATCTCGGATCAACATCATTCAGGACGAAGAAAAAGATACACTGACACGTTGCCAACACGTATTGCAACTACTGCTGGGATTTGCCGAACGCAATCCGGGGATTACCCGATTGCTCAACGGCGATGCGCTTCAGGGTGAGCATGAACGTCTCCGAGTCCGAGTGAATACGCTGTATGAAAAGATTGAGTCGCAACTCAAACAGATCCTGCGAGAAAAACGATTACGCGAAGGACAAGGTTTTAGCCTGGATGAAGGGCAATTAGCAAACCTGTTGCTTGCTTACGCAGAAGGGCGAATTGCCCAATTTGTACGTAGCCATTTTAAACTCAAACCTACCGATTATTTTGAGTTGCAGTGGCAGTTTATCCGGAGCCAGCTTCTGCAAAGCTAATCCGCCTCAACTCTGGACAAGCCACCTCCCATAAGGGCTTGTCCAGCTCGTTTCAATCTAACGCAATCTCTTTTCGCTTATGCTAAATTGATTATTCTTAAATTAGTTAAATGGAAATGTTATGGACATTATCTCTCATAGCACCGCATGGTTCGAAAACAATCAGACTTTGCTCTTTCAATATGTCGTTAACTTTGCCGCTGCATTGCTGATCCTGATCATCGGATTCATTGTAGCCAAATTAGTTGCATCGACATTTGAGCGCGTCATGCACCGACGAAAAGTCGATAAAACAATTAGCTCCTTTATTGCCTCTCTCCTCAAATATGCAATTATTGCATTCGTAATCATCGCAGCCTTATCAAGGCTTGGCGTACAAACAGCCTCATTTATCGCAGTTCTCGGTGCCGCCGGCTTAGCCATAGGCCTTGCATTACAGGGCAGCTTATCGAATTTTGCCGCTGGGGTACTCATTGTCGGATTTCGCCCTTTTAGGGCCGGTGATTTTGTCGAGGTAGCAGGCACATCAGGAACAGTCCAGAATGTTCAGATCCTAACGACCATTTTGCTAACCCCGGACAACAAAGAGATCATAATTCCCAACTCATCGGTATTTAATAGCCCAATCACAAACTATTCACGCCATGAAAAACGGCGCTTAGATCTTGTCATTGGCGTCAGTTATCAAGCCGACTTGGCTAAAACCAGGGAAATTCTAAAAGCGGTTCTGGACAAAGAACCCCGGTTACTAACAGATGAAGCAACCACCATTGGTGTACTGGAACTTGCTGACAGCTCCATAAACTTTGCAGTTCGTCCCTGGGTCAGAACAGTTGATTACTGGCCAGTTCGTTTTGACTTACTTGAAGCTATAAAAAATGCACTTGATGAAGCCGGAATTGAAATCCCATTTCCACAAATGGACGTTCATCTGGACCGTCCCCAGTCATAAAAAATAGTCATTATTTCACCATATGTTTGCTGTTTATCCGACATCATGCAATTTAAGATGAGCAGCAAACTATCAAATCAACTCATTTAGCCGCGCGCTGAACAGCCCAAATTATCCCTTTCCACAGACGCACTATAATAGCGCGCCAATATGAATCAAATTTTATAAATGATAATCATTTCCAAAAGTTAGCGATCTGACACGACCATCCCTGCTTCTCATCAGCCTATTTATTAACCTAAAAAATTGTAAAAATTTATAAGAACTAAATTGACTGTTTAATTTTATTTTCGTGACTAATTAAGCTGAAAGCACTTAAATAAAGGCATGAAAACGATGAACTTAAAAAGTTTTTAACAAAACAGCGTTCAAAAATATTGACAATTTTTTAACAAGATACAATAATAATTGCTATATACAATTATTGTCGCTACAATTATTGCCGAGACATCTTTTTGGTTTGAATTGCACTGCAATAATGCAAAACAAAATTAACCAAGTAGTCAACTTCGCGACAACGGCAGTTTCGATTAAACCGGTTCTAGTCGCATATAAGTAATTATCCAAACAATAAAAACTGAACCCAGTGTTCGAGGAGAGTCACTATGAAATTAACCCGCAAAATTACCGCTGCAGTATTCGCATCATTCATCGGTCTTGTCAGCATCAGCGCCATGGCAGCATCAAACCCGGCGAACTTCAGCCAGCATCAGGTCGTCAGTCATGCCGACAGCTACAGCATTTTTAACACCACCGGCCATTAATAAGCCGGGAAATACAACTATATAAAAAACAAAATTCGGAGAGTCACTATGAAATTAACCCGCAAAATTACCGCTGCAGTATTCGCATCATTCATCGGTCTTGTCAGCATCAGCGCCATGGCAGCCTCTAACCCGGCCAACTTTAGCCAGCATCAGGTTGTCAGTCATACCGACAGCTACAGCATTTTTAACACCACCGGCCATCAATAAACCGGGAAATACAACTATATAAAAAACAAAATTCGGAGAGTCACTATGAAATTAACCAGCAAAATTACTGCCGCAGTATTCGCATCATTCATCGGTCTTGTCAGCATCAGCGCCATGGCAGCATCAAACCCGGCGAACTTCAGCCAACACCAAATTGTGAGCCAGGCTGACAGTTATAGTATTTTTACGACAACCGGGCATCAACAATAAGCTGCCTCTAACAAAGAGGTCTATAATGATAATGAATATAAAATACAAAGCAGAGTAAAAGGAGAGTCATTATGAAATTAACCGGCAAAATTACTGCTGCCGCTTTCGCTGCACTCATCGGTCTTTTCAGCGTAAGTGCCATGGCAACATCCAATCCATTAAACTTTAGCCAGCATCAGGTCGTCAGCCCTGCCGACAGCTACAGTATTTTCAATACTGTCGGCCATAATAAATAATGACTGATGATAAAGAAGGCTTTGGTTTTTAAGGTTAAGGATGACACGAATCAGTACGATGAACCAATATCGCCGAGCGCATAAAGACGTACCCTCCCGGCATATTGGTTTTATGTATCCCCCCCATATTGACCTCTATCTTCGATTATTTTAAAGATTGAAGCAGAAAAACAGCACTAATAAGCCCGTCTTTTATGATCTCATTGCCATCTCTGGCAAAAGAATACTCAGTGGCACAGCACGGTGCTCTGAGCAATATTCAGACATCCAAGATACACGCCCCTGACAGAATATGGATCAATAACAGCCCCATTGTGATTTTTTTATCTGGTTTAAGACTACTTGGTAAACAAAACTCATATATAAAGATAAATACTTGTTAAATGTTTTTAACAAGTATAGGATAGAACCATATGCAGACCATTTTTAAAACCAATCGGTGAAATGGTGTTATCAGAGGATAACCGCATTGAAGATTTGAATGCTCTCTTCAATGACTGCATCTGTAACCTTCAGCCAATCCGGTTCCCATGCCATGGCCGCTGACCCACGCTAGAGTTCGCCAGCACCAGACAGTCAACCCCTTTGACCGTTACAGTATTAAACCCATTAACTTATTCATAAGTTAATGTGGTTTCATTCAATCCGTTGATTTACCAGGAGAATATTATGAAACTTATTGGCGAATTTTTTAGTGCAATTATCATAGCGACCTTGGGCCTATTCGATATAGAAGCCATCACAGAACAACGATATAAGCCAGACATGGAAGAAACCAACATTCAGTCGTAGTCGCTCATTCATTAACATATTGTTGATGATGAGAGCACTCGTGGTGAGATTTAATGAAAGGACAATCAGGTGAACCTTAGAAAAACAGATATTGTCAGCAGCTACCGTTGCGACAATATCTGTCCACAAAAACAACATTAATGTAACACTTAAAACGCGTTACTTCACACCATACTGCTGGCGATAGGCTTCAACCTCAGACAGTGCCTTCGCATCGCGACCATCCTCTTTAAGATACGTAATTAAATCAGCTAACGTAATAATTGCCAAAACGTTTGCCCCTGTATCCCGTTCGACTTCCTGAATCGCTGATAACTCACCCTGGCCGCGTTCCTGTCGGTCCAGCGCAATCAACACCCCGGCTAATTCACAGGGATGATGCTCAAACAATGCCAGCGATTCGCGAATCGCTGTTCCGGCGGTAATCACATCGTCAACCAGCATCACCCGCCCTTCTAAAGACGAACCGACCAGATTCCCGCCTTCACCGTGATCTTTGGCTTCTTTACGGTTAAAACAATATGGTTTATCAATGCCATGATGTTCATCCAGAGCCACGACAGTGGTTGTCGCCAGAGGGATCCCTTTATAGGCCGGACCAAATACCAAGTCATAAGCAATCCCGGCATCAACCAGTGCAGCGGCATAAAAGCGTCCCAGTTTGGCCAGGTCACTGCCCCGGTTAAATAATCCGGCATTAAAGAAATAAGGGCTTATGCGTCCTGACTTTAAGGTAAATTCGCCAAATTTTAAAACCCCCCGGTCCAAAGCAAATTCAATAAACTCTCTTTGATAAGCTTTCATCTTCTTTCTCTCTCCTTACTTACCCACCGGGGTTTTTAACGCGGTTTTTTGCAGCTCGAAAATCGATTCAATACCGCCTTTAGCCAGATCTAACAACTTCAACAACTCATCATGACTGAACGGTTCACCTTCAGCCGTGCCCTGAACTTCAATCATCCGGCCATCTTCAGCCATCACCACATTCATATCTGTTTCAGCATTTGAATCTTCGATATATTCCAGATCGCAACGCGGCTCACCATCAACAATCCCCACCGACACCGCAGCCACCAGATACTTCATCGGGTTCACTTTCAATTTACCCTGTTCCTGAAGCCACCAAATGGCATCCATCAAAGCCACACACGCACCGGTAATTGATGCCGTACGGGTTCCGCCATCAGCCTGCAGTACATCACAATCAAGCGTAATCGTCACCTCACCCAGCGCTTTTAAATCAACCGCAGCACGCAGTGAGCGACCAATCAAACGCTGAATTTCCAAAGTCCGGCCACCTTGTTTGCCCCGTGCTGCTTCACGCGCCATTCTTGAACCGGTCGAACGCGGTAACATGCCATACTCAGCCGTAATCCAGCCCTGACCTTTTCCTTTTAAAAAACGTGGCACACCGTCTTCAACCGTCGCAGTACAAAGCACCCGGGTATTTCCGAAAGTAATCAGAACCGAGCCTTCAGCATGGCAAGTATAGTGACGAGTGATAGAAATAGGACGAACCTCAGTGACGGCTCTGTCGTTTGGACGCATCATAATTACCTTATTTCATGAGAGATGTAGCAAATTATACGGATTTTACCGGTTCCCGGCCATGAATCCGACTGACTCGATCCCGCAGAACCGTTATAATCGGTCAAATTTCTCCCTGAGATAGACGAATATGATTCATAGCATGACAGGATATGCCCGTCACGAAGTAAACGGCGAATGGGGCAGTGCCACTTGGGAAATACGCAGCGTCAACCAGCGTTACCTGGAAACTTACTGGCGTATGCCGGAAAATTTTCGCGGCCTCGAACCCAAACTACGCGATAAAATCCGCAAACAACTGCAACGCGGTAAAATCGAAAATAACCTGCGCTTTGAATCAAACCAGACCCAAAACGGCCAACTCACACTGAATCAGGAACTGGCCAGCCAGCTCGTCCAGAGCGCTGAATGGATCCAACAACAGGCCGGTGGCCAGATTAACCCGGTCGATATTTTACGCTGGCCAGGTGTTATGGAAGCGCCGGAACAAGATATCGACACCATCAGCAAAGAACTGCTAGATGCCTGGCAACAGACCATGGATGAATTTATTGCCAGCCGCCAGCGAGAAGGCGAAAAAATTCAAACTATGATCGAAGTGCGCCTTGATGCCATCACCGAACAAGCCGCTTTTGTTCGCTCTCGCCTGCCACAAATTATTGAATGGCAACGTGAAAAACTGCGTACCCGTTTAAGTGAAGTGCTCGAAGAAATGGACGAAAACCGTGTCGAACAAGAGATCATCCTGCTGGCACAAAAACTGGACGTTGCCGAAGAACTGGACCGCTTAGATGCACATGTCAGCGAAACCCGTAATATTCTTAAAAAAGGCGGCCCCTGTGGACGACGCCTCGATTTTATGATGCAAGAGTTCAACCGCGAAGCTAACACACTGGCCTCAAAATCTATCGATTCGGACATCACCAAAGCGGCTGTTGAGCTTAAAGTATTAATCGAGCAAATGCGTGAGCAGATCCAAAATATTGAATAAGGTATTTTGAGTCTCTTTGAGCTTACTTAAGCTTACCAAGCCCCTGTAAATAGGGGCTTTTTTATTTTCAGTGGATTCCAGGTCTTTGCCTGTATTTTCAACCAACTAGTGAGTTTAGTGGTGAGTAGGATTGCTCTAGTATGCCCTTAAATGGTGAGTGACTTTCCAGAATAAGGAGAACAATATGGGCAAGCTCAATGCACGTAAAGTCGCCGCTTTAGCCAAAGGTGAGCCACGCAAAACCGCAGATGGTAATGGCATCTACTTCGTCGTACCCTCATCAGAAGAACCGTTTGGATCTTGCGATTTTCAATCAACGGTAGCCGTCCAAAAATGACGCTTGGGTCCTTACCCAGAACTATCCCTTGCAGATGCACGCGATGCAGCCTTCCAACAACGAAAGCGGATCCAACAAAGCATCAATCCACTGGCAGAGCGCCAACGCCACCAATGGTCCGGCATACAAACCATAGATGACCTATTCAAAGAATGATTTGAGCATGACCTTAAAGAAAGGCTCAAGCAACCGGCCAACCATTGCTAACGATACTCTCATGTAATTGGCTGACAAAGTCGGGCTGTCGCGCTCAGCCTTACTCTATTACGAGAAGCAGGGATTACTGCATGGCGCACGCCAAACCAACGGCTATCAATTGTACTCCGATAAAGATATTCAGCGACTGCATTTATTGCAACAACTGCAAGCAGGCACGCGATTTACTCGCCGCCTTGCTGAATGAAGGCTCGCTGCGTCTCTGGCATCATAGAGTGACAAATGAGCACCAGATGCACATCTGGATTGGTTAAAGCCGCTAGACTTTAATAAAAAACAGGCTTTGCATTTTAAATGGGTGTCAAAAGATATGAACGCACACAATCAATACATAGCTGACTTTATGACGGTATTCCAAACATTAGAACGTTGGGGGCCAAGCACTGATGCCGACTCGCTAAAAGCGTTATCTCTTCTGCCCATCACACCAACCAATATCATTGATATTGGTTGCGGAAAAGGCTTTTCTACCCGTCTATTGGCAAAGCATACCCAAGCACAAATAGTTGCCGTGGATAACGAGCAAAGCGCCCTTGATGAACTTGGCAAAAGCCTTGCTAAGCAAGCGTTAGACTCGCGTGTTACCCTAAGCTGCGCCAGCATGACGGAACTGCCGTTTTCACCTGAAAGCTTTGATTGTGTCTGGTCAGAAGGCTCGGCTTACATTATGGGTGTTAAGCAAGCGCTAACACAGTGGCAAGCGTTACTTAAAGATCATGGCTGCCTGGTACTGAGTGACTTGGTTTGGTTAACCGGTAGCCCGAGCCCCGATGCTATGGAATTCTGGAAGGGTGAATACCCCGACATGCAAACAGTAGCAAAACGCTTAACACAAATGCGCCAAGCAGGTTTTGAGGTGATTGATCATTTCACCCTAAGCGAACAAGCGTGGTTCGATTACTACCAACCACTTAAAGCACGTGTTGCCGAAGTTAAAATAAGTATGCCAAACTCAACAGCCATTGCGGACTTAAAGCGAGAGATTACAATTTATGAGCGTTACTTGGGCGAGTTTGGTTACCATATGTTTGTGCTACAAAAAGGAGTGTAACGCGACGCCTTTTACAGCAAATAGTAGCCCCTGAACGACAAAAAGAAACAGACACAATTATGTCCCTTTTCGGCCAATTTATATAAAATTGGATACTATGATATCCATTTTAAATGAGTATTCCTTTCGCTTTTAGCTATCACAAGGAACACGCAAAAGAATAAATAAACTCGGCTCGATTGCCCAACCGGCTTTATCTAAATGGGATAAATAACCAAAAGCGAAGGTATACGTAAAAATCATGATGGTGGCGAATACACTTGCCGTCACAGCATACAAAAGGAAGAAAGCTGTATGCGTGATGGTAAAAGATACACCAAAGCCGCAATTCCCATAACCAAAGCAAAAATCGCAAAAAGCGCCTCCCCTGACGAAGCCGCAATAATATGAGGCGTTACCCCAAGGAAAATCACCGCGAAAATACCCAATGCAGTACCGGCATAAGCAAACAGCCGGTGAGGGTTTTGACTTAACGCAATGGTCCCATGAACCATACTCAGTGCCGCGCCAACGGACAGCCCCGCCAGTATATGCCAGACCAGCAAAGCGCCATAACTATGGAAAAAAGATGCACCAAGCATAGAGAGCATGGCCGAAGAGAAGCCTGAAATAGCAACCAGACGACGGTTAACACGCTGGATACGTGGCGCATCATCGCACTTGAAATAACCGAACCCAACAAAATAGAGTGACAACACTGCCCGCCTGTTGAGGATCAAATTTAAAGTAACCGATCAAGGTACCCTACCCCCTCAAACAGGTAGCGCAACAAGATCAACCATGCCAGCACAATTACCGACCATCATAAAAATCATTCCCCTGGTTGAAATAACATTTTTCATAGCCCGACTTCCCATGCTTATATGTGGATTCACTTTTAAAAAATAAAATATTGGTTTTTTAATCGTGCACGTCTCAATATGCGATTTATGCATTTCAACAACTGAACAGTCTGCGATTACCCCAAAGGCTGCCTTCTAAAAAATTGCCCCTGTTCCCACTCTTAAACCGTTAAGATGCAAACGCATAACCGGCTTTCGGCTTAAAATTTAAACGCATAGTTAAGCCAGACCGTAGTCCCTTGCGAGCGATTTTTCGTATAAACTTCGCGCTGGACACTACCACTTAAAATCTCGCCTTTTTTAAACATCCATTTGGCTGACGGACCAATCGCAAATACATCGGTACGATGGCCATCAGAACCCACACCAGAACCTGAATCATCGGTTGTTTGGTATAACCAATAACCGGCAACACCCAGACGAAGTTTGCCAAAATAATACCCGACCCCATAATCAGACTCGATAGTTTGCCCTGAACGGTAATCTGTTTTCGTATTTTTAGTATTCATGATATAGCGTGTTAAAGAAGCGATTTCCCAACCGGGGTGTCTGATATTGAGGTAGTGATAGCCAAATGCCGGTTGAGCTGACCAGTGATGCTCTGTAATCGCCCCTGTCCCTAAAGGCATAACCACCGATAATCCCAAAATATAAGTCTGATGACCCTGGCCCCACCTGAGCCCGCCCCCGACAAGCGGGTCAACCAGGCCATGATGCTCAACATCCTGAATAGTGGCGACAGGGGTTTTTACTGTGATTTTTTGAGAGAGAACGACCGGAAGGACACCCTGATACCAGACCCGTCCCTTTAACACTTTATGGTCGGTAACATAAAATAACCGAAACGTGTTCACCCAGACATCAGCGTCAAAATCAACATCTTGTTGATGTCCACTACCGTCATTCGTACGATTAGCCGAGTAATAACTGACCTGATTATCGATATAAATACCTGAAATCGGGGGAATCGCCCCGCCGAAAAACTGAGAGCCTCCCAAACCATATTGAACATTTCCATTTTCAGTCGCATGGGCACTTGTAAGACCCATTCCCAGCAAAGCAATAGCAAATCCGGTTCTTATCAGTTGATTGTTCATAACATTTATTCTGTTTTCGTAGGTGTGAATGAATACGGTTATCCTGAAATTGGAAAAGGTCGGAGCAAGATAAAAAAGCGGATCGAATTTCACCATCAAATTTTCCCCTTATCACAACCATATCGACAAAAGCTAAAATGTCTTTCAAAGAGCCAATTCTGTTACGACAAAATCGGCACTCGTCAAAGACAATATTTAAATAACAATTATTTAACAATAACTATTACTATCAGAAGTCTGTCAGTCCGCTGAAATCCAATTTCTGAGCCAGACATAAGAAAAAACAGCAATTGCATTCATTTTCGACCTGAGATGATTCAGATAAAATTCAGACACGCACTGATTTTTAGAAAGGAAATTTATTTACAATAATATGATTATTATGTTTTTTATAGAATAACAGGCCACATGCACCAAACGCTTGTTTTTGTATAAATCAGCAGACATTAGCGACATATTGATTTTGTGATCGATTTATCGTTCTGTGAACTCTACTTTATCCGCCGCTTATTGGATTTTGCCTAAAAATGAAACATTTTTATAACATACCAGCCAGCTCTGCGTGATTCAGCAGGCCCTGACAACTCCCATTCATGAGGTAAATTTTGGCTGAAACAAAGCATCATCGACACATATCAGGCTGCCCCCCGGTATCGGTGTGAATAACAAAAAGGTGAACATCGCTATCATCAAGCACCAGGTTTGAGCTGATCTCATCAGCTATCTCAAATGATGTGATAGACATGCATAAAATCCATGCCCCTTTTCTGAAAATCTGCTAACCTCAGAACCCACATATCAAAAAATAGCCATTAAGAGTTATTCGTCTTATTGAAATCATAAATCAGTCTTTTGGCCTTTAACGTATCAAAAATGCAGAATTTTGATTTTTCACACCCATACCCAGAGAGATAGATATGAATACACAACAACCTGAAATTTTATTGTCAGATGGCAACCTGATCCCCCAGCTTGGGCTGGGCGTCTGGCAAGCATCCGACGAACAAGCTCGAGCCTCGGTTTACCATGCACTGCAGTCTGGATACCGCCATATCGACACAGCATCCATCTATAAAAATGAACAAGGCGTGGGACTCGGAATTACCGACGCAGGCATCAGCCGCGACGCTCTTTTTGTCACCACGAAAATCTGGAATGGCGATCAGGGCCTGGCCAAAACCAGTGCTGCTTTAGATGCCAGCCTGCAACGACTCAAACTGGACTATGTCGATCTCCTGTTGATCCACTGGCCGACCCCGAAAAACGGATTATTTATTGAAACCTGGCAGGCGATGATCGATGCTAAGAAACAGGGAAAAGTCCGCTCAATTGGCGTATCGAACTTTAACCCGGAGCACCTGAGTGCCATCATCGAACAAACCGGAGAAAAACCGGTATTAAACCAGATTGAACTGCACCCGCTGTTTCAACGGCAGTCGCTACGCCAGTTCCATGCAGACCATGATATACAAACCGAAGCCTGGAGCCCTCTCGGACAAGGCAAAGCACTGACCGATCAAACCTTGATGTCAATTGGTGAAAAATATCAGAAAAGCGCAGCCCAGATCATCATTCGCTGGCATCTGCAACTGGGCAATATCGTAATCCCAAAATCGGTCACCCCATCACGCATTGAAGAGAACTTCAATGTCTTCGATTTTCAGCTGGATGAAAGCGATATGAGCACCATCGCATCGCTCGATCAAAACCTGCGAATTGGGCCGGACCCAGAAACGTTTTATATGGCGTAATGCCCTTGGCCATTTAGCTGACAGACTCTTATCACAAGCACTGTCAGCCAGATGGTCTAAAAGGCGCTAAGCCCCCACTCAAACCGTAATAAACAAGCTTGAGTGGGAAGTTTGATTAGTTCGATAAGTTTTTAGGAAAATATTGACGACAATGTTGATAGAGGTACTTGCCCACCCACATTTTTTGCGTAATTCTTAACCAGGATAAATCAGGATCCGCTAAAACGCCCTGAATACAGGTTTGTTGATCGACACCATGATGCTTCGCTAGTATATCTAACCACTTCTCTGAATTCTGAGCATCATGAAGAATAGAATACGTAACCGAAATATTATAAGCCGCCAACATATCACCCGATTCATATTGCGTTTTAAAAATAGGAATCGTCTGTGACATCAGATGTTTAAATTTTTGGTTATCTTTTCCTTTGTAAAATTTTGCTTCATCGGCAATAGAAATACCGATAGGCTCATTCAGTAATAATTTTACTTTTTTGATCACCTTCGCATGCTGGCCTTCTTTGGCAATAGCGATTGCCTGTTTCAGTAATTTAAGCTTATCCACCCCCGGGGTTACCTCGGCCGCATCTAAATAGCTCAATGATGCAAAATAGTAAGGCGAGCCAAATTCATCAATTGGTTTTTCGGCGATGTACTGACGCGAAAGCGTGTCTGCTTCTTGATAGAGCTTCGCTCTTAAAGCCGGTTTTAAGGTTGCTGCCTTGCGCATTTTGGCCTCAGCCAGTGCATTTTTAACATCTGGATCGGGGTCATGATGAACATGCTTTAAATAGGATTCAAGTATCGTAATCGTATTTTGAACTAAACCTGCTGCACATTGTTTACTAACAGTATCATTAATGTTTTCCAGCATAAACTGACCATCGACAGAGACAGTCCCCTGATCAACCGGCTGATGTTTTAACTCATTAATAAAGCGCTGAGGCTCTTTCCGGGTTAATGGATCACAAGACGCAATATTCTTTTCTAATTGATGAAAATCAATATCCAGATGAATGGGTTTAGCATACGCCAGATGACTAAACACGGTAAATGAGGCAAGTAAGACAAAGCTTCGCTTCATAATATTAATCCTTTTGTCATTTTGAAGCGCGTATACTACAGTCTTGATAAAAATTTTCCATTTATTTCAATAAACAGAGAATCATAATCTCTTAAAACAAGAAACTTAAAAAATAGCTACCCGATTAGTTTTTCATGATCGCTACGAAATGAACTCTATTTACTGACCCATCCCTAAAACACTCTGAACAACGTTTTATCTACCCCTACAACAATGAGCGCAAATCGCTGTAGGCAATTTTTCAGACACAAAAAAACCGCCCAAGATGCTTTTCAAAAAGCACATTAGGCGGTTTATCACCCGAAGATGATGATCCATCTTCAGGTCAATGATTTCGATGCGGCAATTTTTTTACCGCTGCACCGGGATTATCCTTTTTTCTCAGACTTAATCCGGGCTAAAGCAGCCGCTTTTTCTTCAGGCGTCCGATAATCGATTAACGCGATTAAGAAGAAAGGCACGAAAAAAGCAACAGCGATTGCAATTCCATAAACCCACATAGGCTTAAATACTGGAATCGTCAGCAAAGAAGTAAACGCAAACGCTTTTGTTTTTACGCCACCGTAAGCCGCACCCAGAATAGCAATCACGACGCCACCGGCAAAACAGCCAGGCAACATCCGCGAATAGACTTTTTTGAAGCGCAAATGAATACCATATAACGATGGTTCAGAGATACCACCAAACAGGCCTGCGGCCAATGCACCGATAGACGTCTGACGCATCATTGAATCTTTTTCACGCCATGACAAGAACAATACGCCTGCAGTTGCCCCAAAGCAGGCAAAGTTCCAAACCCCCATTGGCCCCTGAATAAAGTCATAACCAAGCGACTGAATGTTCAGCAGCATCAGCGCGTTGAGCGGCCAGTGTAACCCTAATGGCACCAGGAATGGGTATAACAACGGAATCAGAATTGCGAATACAAATGGCGCATGCGTATTCATCCAGGCCAGACCTGTTCCAAGATCCAGACCCGCCCATACAGCAATAGGACCAAGGATGAACGCAGTCAGAGGGATCATAATAATCAGCGAGAAAAACGGCACAAATACCATGTGAACGTTCTGTGGGAAAATCTTCTGCAAGAAGCGATACACAATAGCCAGAAAACCCACCATCAACAAAGGAACAAAGACCTGACCGGAATAGTCATTAAGCTGCATGGGCAGACCAAAGATATGCGCCATATAAGACGTTGTTCCCAGTACCGGATCTTTCGTTGCAACAGTTGATGCCATCGACATCAACTTATGAAAGTCAGGTGTCATCAGCGCGCCCATAATGGCAGCCCCTAACCATGGGTCGACTTTAAGTTTCTTCGATGCATTGTAAGCAATCATGATCGGCAAAAAGTAAAAGACCGAATGCCACATTGAGTCAACAAAGACCCAACCGGCCGATTTTGCACCCCGGAAATCAACAATGTGAAACGCATCGAGAACAGAGGTCATTGCAATAATGAGCGACGCACCAAGAAGCACACCCAGAATCGGGCGGAACGAGTCAGACAGATATTCGAAAAAGTTATCGACCCATGCGATTTTTCCACGAGGGCCACCAGAGCGAATTGAAGCCTTAATCTCATCATTGGATACTTCATGATCCTCTGACGTCTCAGCCACTTCAGCACCATCCTGCATTGATGGCAACGCTTTAATCTGATTAAAGACCGACATCACGGCGCCACCGATGATCACCTGATAACGATCGCCCGATTGAGGAACACACCCCATAACCTCAGGAATGGCATCCAGAGCTTCTTTATCGGGTTTGGAACTATCATTGAGCTCAAAACGAAGACGCGTGGCACAACACGTCATAAACTTAATATTGCCCGGACCACCCAAACCATCAATGATGGCTTCGGCAGAAGACTTGTTACTTTGTTTCACCATTACAACATACTCCTTAAATTTTCTATTCAGCAATCTGGGCTAAAACCGCGATTCGACCGACGGGAAAACGCTCACGGACTATTCCCATACCGCAGTATGACAAACTAGTAACGATTATATTGGGGTACAATTGGTTCTAGTCATTCACGAATCTGTTCAATCATCTTGCGCAAAACACCAACATATCCATTACTAAGCGATCTGTACGGAAGTGAACAAATCCGGTTTAAATCGTGGTGCCCGGGTGCATTTCTAAGCTGCATGTGGCCGTGAATGAATGTATCGCAACGGCTCAAATCCCGGTCAATATCTAAGCTGCCTGTATGACAGAACTAGCGAAGTTTAACCTAAATAACAATTAAAACTATGAATCAGTTCAAATAATCCACTTTTTCTTTTATTTTGAGCGAGTTATAACCGATTTTTTGTAAAAAAATAACAAATTGCGTCTCATAATTCATGCATTTAAAAGGCATGAATCATTCTTTTCTCTTCATCAGAGAGTGATTCAATCACCTAAGGAATCAACTCTAGCACCCACCGGATACCCCTTTTTAATATTTAATATAAGGCGTAACCACAGAGAATCCAGCAAAGCACACGTTGATCGGGTTAACCTGCACAATAAAACTGCACGATTCAGGCAAAATCCAGATCCTTAGGATGACAGTTTCAGAGGATGGGTGTTTTATTCATTAAATTGAAGTGTCCGGGCCTATTTTTAATCGTTATTCCCCACTTTTTAAGCTGCCTATGCGGCAGTGGACAATATAATCCATCATGTATTTAATTCTGGTGCTTTCTAAGCTGCCTATGCGGCAATGGACTGCATGATGAAGCCCATTGTGAGCCGTTTAAATTTCTAAGCTGCCTATGCGGCAGTGGACTCACAATCCTTCTGGTTACGGTGGTGCTGTCATTTCTAAGCTGCCTATGCGGCAGTGGACAGTTGGTGGCTTGCGTGTCTACCTTTCATATTTTTCTAAGCTGCCTATGCGGCAGTGGACTAGAGCATTTTAACCCAAAGTTTATTAAAAACAATGAATTAAACAAAATAACCCATTTTAACCTTTATTTTTTGGGCCTCTGTAACCTATTGATTTTGAATGCTGAATTTTAAAGAGCTATTTTTTGGGTCAAACTAAAGCCATTTTCCATAAGCATGGATATCGATCATCGGAACCGTTGCGCATTTTTGTAACTGCGATAATAGCTCAAATAAAAATGCAGTCGTTGCTTTAGCATGTTCTTTGATTACCATTTGATGTCTATCTAAATCTTTAAAGAAAAAACAATTATCCGCAGCACAGCCCATACTCAAATCTGAATCTGGGTCACCAGATGGTTCCAAATGTTTTTGAAGTGTCTCTGTTTGAATTGCATTTTCAAGTGTTAATATCCCCCCTAAAATTGGTTTTAACGGTCTGGGAGGATAAGTCCCCCCGGCATGAGGAACCGGCAAATTAGTACGATGAAGCTTTCTGACACTTTGCACATGTTCTTGAGCTTTTTCGAGATATTTTTTATTTAACGTTTGTTTCACTTCAAAAACGGCATAAACACTTTCAGCCGGAATAATCAGTTGCTCCGCGTAGTGAAAAATCAAAGGAGAATATTGTCGATCAAAAATGACGACATCCATCTGATCACTAAATTGATTGTTACTATCCACCACAAAAGCACGGCTCGCCCGATAGCGTTTAGGTAAATATTGATTAAACAGCTCTATCCAGACATTCTCTGTGCCATCGCCTTTAATAACCGGGTGCTGAAACGATTTTCTAACCGTACCTAACTGATGCTGAACATCTCCATGTAAATTGGTTAATAGTTCAGAAAGTTGCCAGTCTTGTGACATTTTTCCCTCCATTGATTTTAATTCTGAGTGAGTGACATAACCAGTTGACGTAATTCTTTAAGCTTTTTATTTTTCTTTTTGGGATCCCAGAATTTAATGCATTTTTGAGCGAACTCCTGCAAATTTTGAATATCTGCAGCATTCCATGACCGAGCGTCTGAAATAGCACTCTTTAGTTCCTCGCGCAGATTTCCAGAAGGATCTGGTTTATGCGCGTCTATCTGAGCCTTAAGTTGCTTAGTTAGACTACGCAACCTTTTTTGAACTGGACTTAATGACGCATCTTCACGTTCTCTGATTCTATCTTGGTAAACACGCTGAATTTTTTTAAATAGATCATCGTCAACGTTCATATACCCATAACCGGCTGCGGTTTTTGCGCCAATGCCATCGCCCTGTAGTGCCTTTTTCAGCATGGTTGCACATACGCGGGTATGTTCGGGCGCACCTTCAAGCACGAATAAAAAACTGCCCTGAACGGCCAACAGATGATTCGGGATCGGGCTGTCTTTATCAGAAGGTTTTTCTGATTTTCCGTTGTAATAGGCTTGATGGTGCGTGGTCACCACATCCAGCACAAAGGGTTTATTGTTGCCATGTGGAGTCCACCATGCATCGTGAAAGGTCACCAAGGCACTTTGCGGGCTCGATGCATCAGGGTCATCTGAGCCAAGCAGTTCACTGATTTCAGATGCGTATTCTGAAAGGTGACGCTGAACAAAGGCCCGCACCACCCCCTTGATGCTGGAACCAGGAATATACGGCATGCCGTAGTTTCGACTCAGGCTACAGCCTGTTTCAAGCGCGCCATTGCCGGTTAAACCAATGAGTAAACGGTTTTCCAAGGTCAAGGCACAACGCTCAAAGCGGGTTTCATCTTGGGTCACGCCGAACCAATGATCAAAGGCATGAATATATTCCTTGGGTGCCGGCAGATTAGCCATTTTGTTCAAATGGTTTGTTTTCGCTGGCGAATCGCCCGAAGTTGAATCATTAGCCTTGTTTTTGTTTTCAATTTGAGCCAACCCTTTTTGCAGCCATAAACCGAGGTTGATACAAGAACTCGCTTTAAAATCATCCCAAATAGCACATCGAATCAGTGCTATTTCATTATCCAAAACCCGTGATGTCATGACTGCACCTCCGGTTTTTTATCTTCTTCCGGCTCATTTTCTGATTCACCGGTTGCATCAATTTTTAAAATGCCCTGTACGTATCGGCGCAGCCAGCCGGCAATTTCAAGGCCCTCGCGGGTGAGTTTCATCATTGGATATAAATCCGACTCGATGATGTATTGATGAAGCGCCTTATTATCGTCAAGACATTTCGATTCAGGATTCACTGGCTGGTGACTCTTCTCTAATTCAGCCTTCAAATCAGGATCCACCTGCTGGTAAACCACCCGCAGGTTCTCTAATACATCTTTAAAATGTGCCTCTTGCTTCGATAATAAAAAACCGGTGGTTTGCGCTAAGCCGTTTTGCAGAATCATCATCGGCAACTTATGCACTAATGCACCATATTTTTTATTTTCTTCTTTTGTCTTTTGACTTTCTCGCCCAACCACCTGTTGATAAGCCGCATGGGCAATTTTCTGGCTACGCGTTTTCATCGGTTCCCCCCTCGGTTGAAAACTTAACGCAGACCAACCCTTTACCGGTACCCACATGCCCGCCGATTTGTAAAGGTGACGCTATTCCTACCCCTTTCACCAGTGTCTTGTGAAGCAAAGTGACATCGGTGTTATCGGGTACCTTACGTGTTTGCTCCAACGTGGCAATGCCCCAGAGCATGCTTTCGGCCGGCAGGCTTTCTTCTGTCCACAACGCCCCTTTTTTGACAACCCCGGTCTCGGGATCAATTCGGATGCGGGTACGGATTTCAGTCGCTGTTTCAGCTAAATAACTAAAGACTGTATCAGGCAAAATGACAATCCGTCTGCGCATGGCCTCACGGCCTTTCGTATCATGCGAATCGTCAGGATAGACAATTTCAGACAAATGATTGGCCCAACGCTGCACACAATCCTGAACACCGCTTGCTGTGCTCACGTTTAAATCCAAATCTTCTAATACAATCCGGCCATCTTTGACATTAACACTATCTTCTGGACATAACGCTTCGCTCTGTCCGAACTCAGCTAAATCAAACTCAGTATCAGGTTTTATATCTTGTTGATATCGCTGTAAAATAAACGGACAGGTGGCATAGGCTAAAATGCCATAAACACTGCGAACCGGTAGCAATAATAAATGCGCATCACTAATCGACAATGCGCCGGCAAACGTATCTTCGCCATCCGGGCGCTCCTTGCCAAATAACGGTTCAATCACGGTTTTATTATCCGAACCCGATTGTTGCAAGGCGGCCTTGATCACTCCGCGCATGGTCGAACCCGGCACAATAGGCAGATAACTGGCCCGATCCCGGGCTATCGGTTGATCAATCACCCCAACAGACTGGCCCGTGCCACAGTGTAAAATCGTCTGGCTCACTAAATGGTAAATAGAAAAAGACATGCTGATCATCCTTTAAATCGTATGAGAATCGTCAATCATCCAAGGGGCTGGCAGGGCTAACCCAAAGCCATTACGGTTCGTCTGCTTATCGTCACACAGATTTCTCATCCATAACGATTGCATCACATCGGCTGTCACAGATTGCCCGATGCACTCAAACCAATAGGTCGCACCGGCTGGGATCATTTTTTGTGCCGCGCGGGGTTGCCTGTTCTTCAGATCCCACCCCGATTGAGGGATCCAACGATCCAGCGCCGCCGCACGAAGCTGAACAGTAACATCTGTCCCCGGTAACTGACCGATGAGCGTCTGTTCATCACTCAGCCAACCGGGTAACCAGCCGTTTTCAAAAATTGTCGGGGTTAAAAATGTAATGATTAAACCGTTGACCTTGGCCGTTGATGTCAGCCTCTCTTTGGGCATTTTCGGCCACAAATCACAAGGTTTCACCTGAGCCAAGCGGCGCTCACCCCCCAGATGAACCAAGCCAGGCTGCGTGATTTCACCCTCAATTCCCCCTAAAATCCCAATCGATGTATCAGGGAAACGGGCTTTGTCCGTTGGTTTTTGCCACATACAAAGGCCGGTGGTCTGAAAAATTTGACCACTGACCGACGCGCGGCGTTGATTATCCATCGCAATATGGGTGCGAATATCCGGTCCAACGGGTGTCCAACTATTTTCTTGCACAGATTTAAAATCAAGCGATTCAGTGCCTTTTCGCCATGTGATGAGGTCATCTAAAGCCCACCAGTTTGGGCCGGGGACTGGTTTACCTTTGAATGATTGTTCAGGGAATAACGGATAGAGTGCTTCTTTAGGTAAATCACAGCCTTCGCCGGAAGCCGGTTTCATGGGCACCATGCGGATCAGTTGGGGATTACCCGTTGTCGGATCAGCGAAATATTGTGCATCTGCCGGTTTCGGTACCAAAATACAGTCCTTGCCTTTAGGGCCCAGCTTCACCGCCAGCGGGCCACGCACGGCCAGTTTTAATAATGCTTCATCCAAAGGGAGACCGTTACTTCGGGCATACATATTTCGCAGTGCCCCGGCAACCGTCGAAGGGGGTGGAAAACGCGCCGCCTGTGCATCAGAAATTTCTTCAAAAGGACGACCCGAGCGGATAATGAGCGGGTCCCTGGGTTGAATCAGATAATACTGCATGACTATTCAGCGCCTCCTATGTCTGTTGACGTTTTCGCACTGAACCAACGCGCCAAAACAAGTAGATTTGCAAGCGCATCAAGAGAGTGCCTTTTGGCCTGTGAGCGAAGTTTGGATTTAAGCGCTTCGACAATTTTTTTATTGACGTCATCGTTCTGTTCAGGCTTTTCATTTGGATCAATTTCGTTCACAACAAAATTCGTTCGCATTAACATGCGTTCAAATTCGCTATTACGAATGCCAGCGTAGTCTTGTTGGTCTTGGTCTTGTCCACTATACGTCCACTTCAAACGTTGGGCCATTTCTCGCACATCTTGCATAATTCGGGTGGGCATCCAGCCTTTTTCAAAAGCATTAGCAAACTCAGATAATGCATCTAATGTGTCACGATCATCCCAGCGACAACGCCAGGTCATCTCAAAGCCCGAGCGGATACCCAGATGAATGGCAATGGCATTGCGTTGTTGATCGGCCGGTTTTTTATTCCCTTTAGCACGTTCCTCTGCGGCAATTGCACGGTGGCGAAGTTGGCGCATCGGCTGTACAAAATGGCCGATTGCCAGACCAACCGATAAAGTCGGTTTATGTTTTAACTTCGGATCTGACTTTTGCGCCACTTGTTCATAAAACGCTTTATTTAACGCTTGGGCACATGTCATGGCGGTTGCCAGAGGCACAAAGGCCAACACATCATCCCCGCCGGTATAGATCGCATGGCCACCACAACCGCGAACAATCGATCGAACCGATTCGGCAAAATCATGCAGCGCTCTAGAAATATCCCTAGAATGACCACTCTGACCCGCCTGTTTAAAGCACTCCCCCATACGGTCGCCATCGGCTTTGAGCAGTACGCCATAAGGAACAGGAGCAGAACCTTCCTTTTGTAAGGCTTGCAGAGTTTTCTGAAGCGACTCCAGCGCATTTATTGCTTCTTCACTAAGCTCTCGACCATCAGTCAGCGCCTGTTCAACCCGGCTTAAAAACAGATATTCCGCATCAAAAGGGAAATCCTCATAACACTTCTGGTTACCTGCCACCACCGTAACCAGCCCTTCCTCTTTAAGAGCCTGATAACTGGTCTTCAGCTCATCGAGAATTTGGGGAGATTGCTCTTTAAGTTTCATCACCCATGGGTGGACAACCACCCGGCTAAATGGGGTGAACTGATCTAACCGGCCGGCCCGGCGTTTTATCAGCCCCAACGCATCCAGCTCTTCATCCTGAGAGAGCCCCAGATAACGCATTTCATTCAGTAAATCGTGTTTGTGCAGTTTTTTTTGGTGTTGGTCACGGGGCGTTGTCAGATGATTGGTCAGTGTATTATTGGCCCCATCTAAGGTTGATTTAAACAAGCCTTTCTCTTGATCCGCCATCGGACCAAAATTACGGGTGCACTTACGCGCATTGAGCCATTCACCTAACCGCCTGGAAGCGTCGGCATAGTCATCAGATAATGGAGCCCAGGCAGCAAATTTCTCAATGAGATCGCCCTGCTGCTGTTGCCAGCGTGGCCAGTCTATTTTTTGGTTGGGGCGCTGATTCAGCTCAGCCTCAACGGATTTAAAAAGTTCGCTAAAACGTTCATCGGCAGCCTTTTTAGCTTCTTCGACAATCTTATTAAGCTGTTCTGGCGTATCGACCTTAATCACAGCCCGCACCACATTGGCAATATTGGCCTTGGGCTCATCCTTCGCTGACTGAGGTTGCAGATCCTTACTCGGATTTTCGGGGCAGGGAAAGATCAAGCAATCCTTTTGAGCTTCATGCAGATTCAAAGCCACCGCCCGGGCAACTTCGGATAACAACCACGAACCACACCATAAATCCTGGCTGCGCCGCCCCGCTTCAATCAAACTTTGGACCGGGCCAATACTAATGGCCACTAAATATTCCATTATTATTTTCCTTTTTTGAAATAATCGAGAAAAGCAGACAGCGGATCGTTGGCGCGAACCGTGCCATTGTGTTTCATTGGATTAATTTGGTTGGCAATTTTATTGCGTTCTACCGCATCACTTGGCCAGTGGGCAGGAGATACTTTATCAATCGACGGATCCAAGGCTAGGGGCTCATCCAGCACACATTTCCAATCGGGAATCAATAAAGCAGCAGCATACCACTGGTTGTCCTTCAAATAAGGGCGCAAAATTAATGGACTAGCCAGACGCTGATGACCTTCTGGCAATAAGGCCATAGTTATCGGTTCTTTTTTAGTTTTATCGTTAAAATCAAAAATAATCGGCATGCCAAATACCGCACGGGGAAAATAATTTCCTGCTGGGTGCTCTGGAGCATGTTTTTTCTTATATCTTCGTGATAAACGCCGTAAAGCATCGGGTTCAGGCCAAAAGCTGCGCCCCGGACGTTCGCTTCCCCGATCACGACCGATTCCTCTACCTTGTCTGAACTGATAAAGCTTCGACGTTGCTTCTTTCCATGCTTGTTCCGGCGAAGAAAAAGAATAAGAAGATAAAGCCAGTTGCCCACCCTTTTCCCTAACTTGCTCTGCATTCACAAACGTCATCCCATCGATTCGAACAGCCCCTAAACCACGGCGTGTCCGACTACCGATACCGCCAAATGTAGCCCACCAGCGTAAAGTTTGTTGAACATCTTCTTTAACATCTTCAGCACAATAAATTTTAAGTAAGAAAGCATACCCACTTGGCAAACAATCTGTTGCCTCTGCTGCGCCAAAAACATATTTAGCACCCTCACCTTTAATATCCTTTGTATTAATTAGTCTATTAGCAATAATGGTGTTATTACTTTGAGCACATTTTTCAACACGAATTTTCACCCGGCTGGCTAGAGTTTTTTTGGCCTTATCATCATCCTTGAACTCCGACGTCTGCTTCATTCCGTTGTCATTACTATAAGGTGTTTCTTTGGTTCCAATCCCGCCCCAGATGGCTTTCTCCTGTTTGAATAATTCGTTTGGATCATCTGGCCCACAAGCAATACGCCACCAAAAGCGCAGTTGGCCGCGAATACTGCTGGCGCGAATGGGCATCGCTTTGTCAACTTCGCCCGCCTTCACGCCACCGCCGTACATCGGTGTAACCAGCGTGCAATGGTATGTCTGCCAGCCTTCATCCTTGGGTAATTCATTCAGTGTTTTTTCAAAATCGTCCAACGCGACGGTTGTCTTTTGCCTTCTCATCATCGATTCCTTTGTGGGTTAAAACCAGGGGACAGTCGTGGCTTGGCTGAGTCCATATTTTGAAAAAAGCAGTTGAGAGGTCATCGCTTCGCATGGGGTCTGCCGGATAAACAGCCGGAAACGTTGGCCGGTGGAGTGGCTTTTGAGCTGAATACTTGGTAGATGAAGGCGCTGTTCGACATGGTTGGGAATTTGTTGGCAGGCCTTATCGTAGCTGCATCCCTGTCGCTTCATCGCCCTGCGGCGCAGTCGATCCGCATTACTTTGCGTTTGCACCCGAGAGACTAAACAATGCTGCCCAGCTGCCGGAACCGGCTTAATGCCGCTGACTTGGGTAAACTCCCCCAGCCCTTGTCGCCAGTGAAGCTGTTCAAGCCGTTGCAATGCTGTCTGCTGGCCATGAATGCGCAGCACATCCCCGGTTTGCTGCGCTGATAAATGCGGAAAACTCACCCCAATATCACCTTGTGACGTTGCAACCAGCGCACGATGCAGTTTGCTAAACAGCGCATTCATCAACAGCAACACGGAAAACTCAGGGTCGGGTAATAATTGTATCTCCAGATAATGATCCATCACTCACATCCATTCGTCATCAGATACCACTGTATTAAGAATTAACAGAGTGTAATGATATATCAGTCAGTTGCTTTTCGCCGCCTTGCGACGCCTTTTTTGAGTAAAAAAATCATCCGACGGGTTCTAACCCGTAACGGCCTGAATCATTGAATGAATAAGCTGCCTGTGCGGCAGTGAACAAAAAGTAAGACATGGCCAGAGATTTCAAAGTTTTCTAAGCTGCCTGTGCGGCAGTGAACCGAACTAATGCAAATGAGGCGCTCTTGCCTCATTTCTAAGCTGCCTGTGCGGCAGTGAACAAACCTTCTCCTTCTCCCCATGTGAGAACGGGTTTCTAAGCTGCCTGTGCGGCAGTGAACTAAAAAGTTACAAGGGGACGTTTACTGATGTCTTTCTAAGCTGCCTGTGCGGCAGTGAACAGTAAAAAATGCAGAATACACTGAACGTGCCGTTTCTAAGCTGCCTGTGCGGCAGTGAACGACGCTGAATTCAGGGAAGGCTTGGACCCAGATTTCTAAGCTGCCTGTGCGGCAGTGAACCACGAGCGTTTGAATATATGGATGGGATTATATTTCTAAGCTGCCTGTGCGGCAGTGAACTAGAGCATTTTAACCCAATATTCATTTAAAACAATGAATTAGTCAAAATAACCCATTTTGACCTTTATTTTTCGGTCCTCTGTAAGTGATTGATTTTTAATACCAAATTTTAAAGAGCATTTTTTGGGTCAAAAAGGGTTGTGATCGATTGCGCCAGCATTTTTTCAGGCCATCATCTAAATCGCTAAACAGTCCTGCCGGTTCAGGCCATAAATGGCATGGTCGACAATCCGCCCGTTCAGGTCTTCAGCTCGGGTGATAATACCTTCCAGTTTAAACCCTAAGCGCTCGCAAACGCTGCGACTTGCGAGGTTTTCAACGGCGGCGGCGATTTGTACTTTTTCCATAGCATACTCGCCAAAAGCCATGTCGATTAATTTTGCTGCCGATTTTGTGACAAGGCCCTGCCCGCGGTATGCCCGGCTCATCCAGTAGCCGACTTCGGCTTTTTTAAGATGATGGTCGATGTTGTTAAAGCTGATATTTCCGACCACTTTGCCATGATAGAGCATTGCACAGGTCAGTGACTTACCATCGGCATAGTCGTGCAGTGATTTTTTTATAAAGTTCAGAAAAAAATCTTCGCTGTCGGCATTTTTCGCCCAGCCCATCCACTGGCTTAAGTCATCCCGTTCACGGCTGACAATCTCAAAATATTTTCTGGCGAATGATGGTTGCACTAATGCTAAAGATAATCCTTCTTCCACATCTCTTTTAAACATAAACCTCTACCCATGAAGCTGAACGATTTTAACCGGTGAATACCCATAATGACCATCAGGCCTTATCCAGATCAAGCCCTTTTATGTAGGTTTCACCTGCCATTCATATATTTTTATCCAAAATTAGCCTATTTTAAGTCCCGAAAAGCGTCTGCGGCTGCTTTGGCCATCACTTGCGGGGTCTCTTTTGCGCCACGCTTTAACCAGTGAAGCATCAGGTTAAATATCGCACCGGCATAGCAGTAGATTCGGGATTGTTCGATGATGTCACCATCGGGGTCTGCTAATCCGTCTTCAATAAACGCATTGAACATATCAAGTAGCAGGTATGACAGGCCATGGCGGCTTAGTTCTAATAAAAAATCACGGTGTTTATCATAGAATTCAAAGTGATAGAGAATATCATCGTAGCTCAACAATGATGGCTCTGCCAAAGGGCGGTTTTGCATATATTCTTCATGCAACCGGTGCCCTTGTGCGTACAAAATGGCTTCTTTACTTTCAAAGTTCCGATAATACGACACCCGTGCCACATCGGCTTTTTTGACAATATCACTGACCCGAATCGCCTGAAATGGCTGCTGTTTCATCAGCGCCAATAAGGCGTCGGTGATTTTATTTTTAACCTGAATATTCGCGGTATGTCTTTTATCCATGAAGGAACCTTTCAATCGGGCGGTTTGGTGAGCTCTGCGCTCAGGCTAAGCGGTTGACTATGAAAATTCAATAGTGATACATTTGTATCAGGTTTATTTATATCATATTGGTTTTAACTCTGCTCATGATAAAGGAGATTCATCATGTTTGTTGCCATGGAAAATGTTCAAAATCTGCTCTTTTTAGTGCCGGTTATTTTATTTGTTCATGAGATGGAAGAATGGAATGTGCATCAGTTTCATCTGGATCAGTATGACAATGCCATTCCTGGAGAAACACATCTGAGTTGCCGCCTCTGGCTGTTCTTTTTAAGTATCTTTGGCTTTGTCTGGACAACCGGTTGTTTTTTGATCTCGCCGCTGGCGCTAAGCTGTGCGCTGATGTTTTTGCTGATCGATTTTTCGCTGCTGAACAGCCTGCAACATCTGGCGCTGTCGCTAAAAATTCGCCGCTATAACCCCGGTTTATGGTTCGGGGGGATCGTCGCGCTGCTGGGTAATATCTGGGTACTGGCGCATTTTGTTCACTATGCGATTTTACCCGGTTGGGCCATTGTGCTGCTTTTGTTGCCGATCATTCCTTTTTTGGTCGACACAGCACTCAGTAGCCGTAAAAACCAAACACCTAAAATGATTGAATGGATTTTAACGTTTTCGACCCATTTAGAAAAAGTGATGACGCAGTCCCCCCGTTAAGTTGTCGCAAAAAGACCCCGGGCGGATAAATATCGGCTGAAAATGTAGATCATCAGAGCATTGGCGCTAAGTGGAGACGATGCGCCGATACGGCTTCACTCCATAGAAAAACTGATGATTTTTTTGAAGGGATTATCGGTCGCAACGAATTTGAATCAACCCGCTCGTATCAGAAGGTTAACCGGGCGTTCATGCATCAGATCGCCGGGGTAAGTCATTCATCGCCACTCAGAACAGAATGCGTTAGCGAAGAGTAACGCGCTGTAATCCCACACCCTGCATTTTTTGTTGTTGTAAGGCTCTATATTTAAACAAAATGTTTAGATATAAATTAAAATCGCAATTTGTGGATTTATTTTCTGTCTGAAAACTTTGCAGCTCAGGGAGATATTTTTGATGCGAATCAGGAAACATCTGTTCGCTGGCAGCTTGTTTCAGTGTTACCAAGTCGGGCAATATCATCGACTGATAGCCACCATTGATCGCAATACGAACGCCTGCCGGGTCAAAATCACCAAAATACATGGCCGGTTTACCGGTTTGATTCCAGGCTTTTTCAAATGCGCTTCCCCCTTTACCGTACATTGCATCACCGCGATAGAACACCAGTGTCCCGGGGTCTTCAAATGGCCATTGATACGCCTCTAGCTGGTAAAAGACATCCAGGTTTTCAACCGCCAATAGCGTGGTAAAGCGCTCAAGTGGCAGTTCGCGCCAGTCTTTGTCGATAAAGCGGGTCGGCTGACCTAAAATCTCAACCGGTTCGCTCAAACGGATCAATACCCGGTGTTCTCGGGGCGTATCTCCACGCGATTTATACTCGGTTTGAGGATCGCCGGCCATAGCGTCGGTTCGGGTTTTTCCGGTTGCATCGTCCCGAAAGCGGGTGTGGCGAAGTTGTCTTTGCGCCTGATCAATCTGGTCTAGTAGAGCTTTGGTAAAGGTAAATTGGGGCAGTTCTAACACATTGTCGGCCACCAGTGACTGCTCCAGGCACCAATTCAATACCTGACGCACTGTTTTTAAGTGGGTTTTCTTAGATTCCACGCCTTTCGAATTTAAGCTTTTATCCAGCTTGTTTAACCAGTGTAAAGCATTTGCAGATAAAGGTTTGGATAGCATCATAGGGCTCTAAGCCTCAGGGTCACATCCACAATCAGTTGCAATTGGTTGGTCTCACTGGCGGCCATCTCTTCATTATGTAGCCGGAACAGCCGCTTGTCGCCAGCAGGCAGTCCCTGATATTCGGCGATCACCTGATAGAGCCAGATTTCCGGGTCCCATGTCAGTTGCTGCTGGTCGAGGTAGTTCAGTGCGCTGAGCGGAGTATTGATGTCGATGACATACAAGAAGAAGTTTTCCACATCCAGTTTCAGGGCCTGTTGACGGGCGGTGATTTCTTCTTCATGTTGAAGATCGGTAAAACTGGCGGTTTGCGGCTGGGGCAACGTGCTGGTATCGGTCCGGGGGAGTTCGCGGACCAGTTCAGCAAGGGTCTGCCGCTCCATCGCCCGATCCAGTGCCGCCGCAGCGTGTGGCACAATGGCGCTGGCCTGGTTAAAGCAATCTGGCACATCAGAGCGGTTCGGGTAGTCGGCAGGCCGATATTTCGGATGCTGATGTAAAAAGTCGATCATGTTGACAATCAGCAATGAACGGGATTGTTGCTGACGGAATTTAGCCAGCAGTTCCACCAGCCGTTTCTGCACTTCGAGCAAGCTGCCATGGTGGGCGCTAAGCTGCGGTTGTAGTTGGCTGACCAGCAGTTTACGCAGAGCACTGTTACCTTCGGACAATTCAATCAGCTCGTTAAAATCGAGCAGATCGAGGCCGTCCAGCAGCCGTCGCAGTTGTTTCTGGGCCCGCTGGTTTTCACGGATTTTATCATCTAAGCGGCCAACGAATCCAAAATCGGTATTAAGCCGGTGCCATAAGCTGTCGATGGCTTCTTCGAACTGGCCACTGAGATCGTGCACATATTCGCGTAGCCGCTGAAGTTGCAATTCGGCCACGGCATAGTCGCCTTTATACTGGGCATCCCGGTAGGATTGCACCCGATTGCGGATCTGTTCGAGTTTTTGTGCCACATCAGCGTTGATCTGGCGGCGGTTTTCATCGGCGATCATGCTGGCAATCAGTTCACTGACCAGTGGTCGCAAAGCCAGCGGCTGCTGTTCGTTGGGCCGCCATACGATCCGCGCATCCATCAGTTTTTTCAGGGCCCGGTCGGTTAAAACCGTTTCATCGATAAAGCCATCCAGATATCCCTGCATCAGCACCTTGTGGTGTCGGCCAAGCAGGGCAAGACGCTCTGCGCCAATGGCAAACAGGTTTGATGGGGCTCCCTGTAAGTCGTCCATCAAATCAGGCTCTCCTGAGTTGGCGTATCATCTACCGGCAAGTGTTCTTCATCGCGGATAAAGCGGATCACATCAATCAGATAATCGATTTTGGCGGTGACGATGTAGTACTGGCGCTCAGTGTGCGGCTGGATCAGGTAGCCATGCTCTTTGAGCCGCCGGAATATCAGTTTGACCTGATTATCCAGCGCCTCACTCTGGCTGTTAAAAAAACGGTCAGCGGCCAGTTGATTGAGCCGCTGACGCAGGCTCTGGTTATCTTCGGTACGCAACACAAACTCTTGCAGTTTCAGGGTATCGCCTGACGTCAGAGCGCTGTCCCGCCCCATGGTTTCCTGCACCAACTGCATCCATTCCAACACTGGGAGCAGTGACTGAATGGTCTGGCTGAACTGTTCGCTTAACTGCTTGCGAGCCTTCGCAGTCAGCTCATGATAGCCAAGAAAAAACACACTCTGATCGTCATTACTGACCACCCGGCGGTTCAGCGGTCGCAGGTAATGGTTAATCGACTGGCGGGTCGACTCGTCGCAGAGGTGGCGAAAGGCATCTTCATCGCGGATCTGACAGATAAACTCACCGGCCAGGAGCCGCTCAAGTAATGGGCCATGTTGGATCATTGGGCACTCTCCGGTTGACGGTGGGCCAGTCGCTTCGCCAACCGGCTGATTTTCGGCTGAATGCGTTTGAGCTGGCGTTTGCCCGGGTCACTCTGGCTGGCTTCAATCAAATAACGATGAGTAAACAACATCAGCACATCCGATTCGGGGTTGGGGAATGCCCCGACAATTCGGATCTGGTTGCTGGTGCAGGCTTCAAAGAGTTTTTCAACATTGTGATACGCCAGTGTGCCGATTTCATCTATCGGCCAGTGAATTGCAACATCGGCCGGGCCACGCAGCAGCCGGGTAAAGGCCAGCAGGTATTTACATAAAATCAGGTAGGCCATCCCATGGCTGGAAGACTCTAACAGTTGCCGGTCATTTTTGATCACCAGCTCTGAGCCCCCTTCACTCAGATGCAGCTCTAAGCGAAGCAGTGATTCAATACTGTAGTTCTGATCGGCCCGTAGCAGTTCGACCACATCGGCCAGTGCATTGAGATACGCTTCCGAGGGCAGAGCTTTCCCAGATGCGCCCCAGTTATCGTACAATTTGGCGAATCGTTTAAGCGGTTGCCAGAATCCCAGTTCATCAATGGTGGAGGCTATCTGCACATCGGCTTTGCGGATCCCTTCTAACACCAGATCATCGGCCACTGCATCACTGAGTCGACGGCTCTGGTCGGCAATCCGCCGGTTAATATCGCTAAAAACGGTAAAGAATTTTTTAAGATCACCGCCGATATTCTCGCCCATTTCCAGCAGTTGCAGTTGTTGATCCTGAAGAATATGCAACAGGTCCGCCAGAATCGGCAGTTGCCTGCGGGCACTCAGATCATCGCCCAGCTGGCTTTTTTCATAGTCGAGCCGGTCCAGAAATTCACTGCCGGCATCGCGGCTGAGGCCGTTTTCAAACTGTTCAAGGCGGGTTTTTAACTGGCCGTCCAGGTGACTGCGCTGTGCCAGTGCTTCGTTGGTTCGTGATAACCGCTCGGTCAAATCGGCGCACACCAGGCCGTCAACGGGGGGCGTTGGCGTTAAATCAATGGCCTCTAATTTAACCAACAACGGTTTGAGCTGTTCCAGTTGTTGCCCGGCCTGCTGAACCTGTTTCTGTTGAACGCTTTTTTGGGTGTCAAGCTGTTTGCGCTGGTGCGTGAAGTCACTTTTCAGTCGAGACAGCGTCTGGCTGACGGTGCGCTGTAGCTGTTTCAGTTCTGCTTCTTGAGCAAGTAATGTCGGGCGTCGCTGTTGCCAGTCTACCTGCATAAAATCATGCCAGCGTTTGAGGTCATCCTGACGGTTTTCGACCTGTTTGATGTCGTTTTTAAGCCGTGCCTGGCGCTCGCGAAGCCCGGCTAGCCGGCCAGGATCGATGCCTTTTTCAGAGAGTTCTTCGTTGAAGGCCTGTTCCAGTTGTTTGATCTGGTCGCTGTGATCCTCCCGCTTGCGCTCCAGTTGCAGCTCAAGTGCTTCAAGCTGTTCATCAAAAACCTGTAATTCGGCCTGCCAGTCGGCTTTAAGTTCGAGTTTCTGGCTCTGGTGGTCAGCCTGCAGGGCTTCAACGTCCTGCTGTTGTTGCAACGTCACGGCGTCAAGCTGCTGTTGCTCGCGGTTTAATTCGGCCCGCAGTAACTGTTGTCGCTGTTTCACCAGTTCCCGCTGCTCCTGTTGCAGTCGATCGCGGGCATCACGGGCATAATCGATATCCTGCTCGCTCTGGGTCGTCTGCCATTTGGCCTGTTCAACTTCAGCTCTGAGCAATTCTGCCTGTTCATGGCTGTTTTTCAGGGCTTTTTCAGACTGTTCCTTATCGGCGCGGGCTTTGGCCTGTTGCTGCTGCATACTCTGGATTCGGTGACTTACCGCCGCTTCATCCTGCGCATAATCCGGCACGTCTACGGCCTTTAGATCCAACACTAATCCATACAGGCTATCGGTCAGTTCACCGAACTCGGGGTACAGGTCATGGCGATCCAGCAACTGCTCATCAAGCACCTTGCCCAGTTGCTGCTCCCAGCCCTGCCTATGTAACCGTAAGAAATGACGCAAGCTGCCCTGTTCCGGGCTCAGTTGCTGGTGCAGTTTCTGTAACTGGTGATCGACCTGATGCAATGCTTTGCGGCAATGCTCAAGCTGCTGATCGGCTTTATCGCACTGCAAACGGGCCTGTTGCCATTGCTGCTGAGTCCGTTGCAACTGCTGCATCTGCTCGCGGACATGCTGCTGCGCCTGTTCCAGACGCAGTTCGCTCTCACGCAGTGCATCATGTTCGGCATCGCTGAGCGGGGACTGTTCCAGTTTCGACTGCAACACGGCTATTCGGGCCCGACCGGCACTGAGCTGTTCACTAAAGTGCTGTTGCTGCGCCTGTAACCGCTGTTGGTAAGCCAGCTCAAGGCTGTCTTGTTTGTCGTTCTGCTGTTCCCGGGTCTGTTCTTTTTGCTGACGAATCGTTTTGGCTTTGTGGCGATGCTGTTCACTTAACCGGTTGAACGATTCGGCAAGTTTGGCTTTACGCCGTTCCAGCTGATGTTCCAGGTCAACATGCTGAGCCACCATCAGCTGGTAGTTTTCCGCCAGCTCTTGCAGGGTTTCCCGCCATTGTGGCAGCGCATCGGTATCTTGTTGCAACTGGTTCATATCGCGATCGGCATAACCATCATATTGCGTTTGCAGCTGATCAAGCCGGGTGGATGTTTCGTCTAAATCGGCCTGTGTTTTACTCAACTCGCTGTTTTGGGCCTGCTCGGCGACGGTAAATTGCTCTTTAAGCGATTGCATCTCGCCCTGCAACCGATGCACCTGTTGCTCGGCATCGGCCCGCTCCCGACTCTGCTGCTCATGGTCGAGTTTGAGCAACGGTTCTAATGCACCGAGCTGAGCGTCGGTTCCGTCAAGCTGGCGAGCCAGCCCCTGCAGGCGCTCGAAGTCCTGTTGCAGGCTCTCAAGGCGCATCGACTGACGCATCTGTAAAATCCACTCGCGGGCTTTGGTATTCCGGACTTTGGTGGTCGGTAAAGTCACACCGTCTTCGGCAAAAATAGCGGCCAGCATCGATTTGAGGGTATCCATTTTACCCTCTTTGGAGTGCACGGCGCTGACCAGTTTTTCAATATGCCGCAGCTTATGTGAGCGGCCCACCAGGCCGAAGGTTGCCGCCAGACGGCGCAATCGCAGGCTATCGGCATCGCCGCTGGCCACATCGTTTTGGATGATGCTGCGATATTCACTGGTGGCCCCAAGTTTAGGCGAAACGGGAGTCTCGCCAAGAGTGCGCAGCCGCGCGGTCCATTCGCTGTGCAAAAGGGCCTGTACACCCTGTTCGGTGTGCTGTAGATACAGCTCACTCTGATAAGGCGCACCAATAAAGCGGTAATCCACCCCGCCAGTGTTTTTGGGGGTCAGCGCCACATGACTCAGCTCGCCGTTTTCCCGCTGATATTCATAAATGATATAGCTATTGGTATAAGGCAGATAAAACTGGTCGAATTTTTTACGTGTTTTAGGAACAACCCGGTTCGGCTGTTCTCCATAGAAAACCGGAATCAATCGCTGTAGCGTTGTCTTACCCGATGCATTGGTTCCGCAAATATTGGTGTGTTCATCCAGCTTAATCTCAACCACGCCTGGGAGATGGGTATGCAGCAGTATAATGCGCAGTAGTTGTGACATAGTTTATTATTTCCAAACCGGCGAGCCATCTTCTGTCGCCAGTCTTATCTCGTTTGCAGACCCGAAAGCCGCCCTTTTTAGAACATAAGGAAAGTACAATCAGGCGCTTTACCTATAACAATGATTCCTGATTCATCGCCAGCCATGGCGAGTTGTTTTCATTAGACCACAGCTGTAACAATAATTCATGAAAACGCTGCGCCGACGGACTTAACGATGAATTCTTACGCTGTACCAGACCAAGGGTTCGCCGAATCACCGGATCAACCAAAGGACGGCTCACTAACAGATGATGCTCATCGGAAGGCATTGCAAGGCTTGGCACTACAGCCACCCCCAAGCCGGCTTCGACCAACCCTAAAGATGTCGACAGGTGGCGCACTTCATAAAACCAGTTCGGGTGACTGTTCGTCGACTCCAGAGCCTGTTCGATCAAGGCCCGGTTCCCGCTCGAATGTCGAACCCCAACCAGCTTGTATTCACATACCTGCGGCCAGGTCACCAACTGGTGTTTAGTCAATTCATGATCGCGCCGACAGGCAACAACAAAAGGTTCATTCACAAGGGGGGTAAAATCTATATTCAAATCTGTGATGTTTATCATATTTATCCCGAAATCGGCATCCCCATTAAGTACCGCTTCAAGGCAATCACTTGCGCTATGTTCCAAAACACGAATACGGATATTCGGAAAGCTTTCATTAAATTCCCGAATAACTCTCGGCAAGAAATAAAAAGCAGCTGTCGGCAGACAGGAAATGGTAATCACCCCCGTTTGATTGGTCGCTAACTCTTTGATATCCAATATTGAATTTTCATAGAAGTCGATTAAATTCCGGGCCTTTGGCAAAAAACTCCGTCCGACGGGTGTCAACCGAACTTGTCGGGTTGATCGCTCAAAAAGTACCGCCCCAAGATCGTCTTCCAATTTTTTTATGCGACGTGTCAAAGCAGGCTGAGAAATATGTAACAACCCAGCAGCGCGGGTGAAACTTCCAATTTCTGCAATTTTAACAAATGTTTGCACGCCTTTTAACTCATGCTGCATTTGTTCCTCCAAATTTCAAAAATCATCAATAAATTGTCTAATATCAATTTATACCATTTATGCATTAATCGATATATATTTTTCATTAGAGTTATTAATGCTTCTGTATCACTATTTATGCCATATTTTCTTTAAGGACTTACACGAGTGAAACAGATCCCTTGTTTATTAATGCGTGGGGGAACCTCTAAAGGTCCCGTTATCTTAGCCAGTGATTTACCCGAAGAAACCCGCCAGCGTGATGATGTCCTGCTTAATCTGATGGGTTCCGGTCACGAATTAGAAATCGATGGTCTGGGCGGCGGTTATGCTCAATCAAGTAAAGTTGCAATTATCAGCCCTTCAACCAGCCCTGATGCCGATATCGATTACCTTTTTGCTCAGGTGATGGTCGAAGAACGCCGAGTCGATACCACACCCAATTGTGGCAATATGCTCTGCGCTGTCGGACCAGCCGCGATTGAACGTGGATTGATTTGTCCACAAAACACCATGACCCCCATCCGGATCCGCAACGTCAATACCAATACCTTCATTGATGTTGAAATTCAGACTGAAAACGGTCAGGTCATTTATGATGGCGAAACTCACATCGATGGTGTTCCAGGAACAGCGGCTCCGATTAGCGTGACCTTCCTCAATGCCGCGGGTTGTAAAACAGGCAAACTGCTTCCCACCGATCATGCCATTGACCAGATTAATGGCGTCGATGTGACCTGTATCGATATGGCAATGCCAATGGTACTGATTCATGCCAACGACCTTGACAAACAGGGAGATGAAAAACCAGAAGATCTGGACAAAGATATTGCATTTTTGGAACGGCTTGAAGCCATTCGTCTTAAAGCAGGTCAATTGATGGGCTTTGGCGATGTCAGCGAAATGGTTATTCCTAAACCCGTGCTGGTGAGTGCCCCTGAAAAAGACGGTTCGATCCAGGTTCGCTACTTTATGCCACATAAATGCCATAAATCTCTGGCAATTACCGGCTCTATCGGAATATCTACAGCTTGTGTCATCCCTGGTAGCGTGGCATTCAAAGTAGTTCAGCTCAATCAAACCAATCAGTTCATCAAAACGGTTAAAATCGAACATCCAAGCGGCAGCATTCAGGTTGTTTTAAACCAACCCGATGATCAGCCTGAACATATTAAAGCGTCGGTTATTCGTACCGCCCGCAAACTATTTACGGGACAGGCATATGTCCCAGAGAATACGGTCAATCAAAAACAGAAAGTAAAACAAAATACCACTGCATAATAATGGCTCAACATAATAATGGCTCAGAAAAATCTCAAAATATCTAATTTTAATAATTAAATTATGAGGCAATTATGAACACCTCCACCACATCGAGCAAAGAACCGGCACGTAAATCTTATGTTACGGTTATTTTTGCATTAGCTCTTTCAGGTCTTTCTGAATTAGCATCGATTTACTTTATCCAACCACTGCTACCACACCTTGCTGAGCAATATCACGTTCCTGTTGATCATGTCAGTATTATTTTATCGGTTGAAATGGCCATGCTAGCAATCGGGCTTCTGTTCACAGGAAGCCTGTCTGACCGGTTTGGCCGCAAAAGATTAATCGTTGTCTCACTCTTTTCAGGCGCGGTTTTAACCTGCCTGTGCTCACTGATTAACTCCTGGGATATTTTGGTCGCCGTTATGGGCCTTCTGGGATTAACCTTAAGCGGTATTGCAGCTGCCGCTACAGCATATATCAGTGAAGAAGTCGCACCCGTTGCCGCCGGGATCGTGACAGGATACTTTGTATTCGGGAACTCCATGGGTGGTATGTCTGGACGTGTCTTTGCCAGTCAGATGATTCAATACACGTCATTGCATAATATCTTCTACGGATTCTCTGCATTGTTATTAATTGTTTCTATTCTGGTCACCGTGTTACTGCCAGCATCGAAAAACTTCAAACCCGCAGAAAAACTAAACCTGACCCGTATGATCTCAGGTATGAGCGATCACTTCAGCAATAAAAAAATCGCTCCGATATATGTTGTTGGTTTCATTATTTTCGGTTCATTCGCATCACTGTATAACTACCTGGCATTTTATGTCTCTCATGCACCATTTAATCTGTCTCACGCTCAGGCCGGGCTCATTTCAATCTGCTTTATTTTAAGTGTGATTACTGCGCCTCAGGCTGGCCGTCTGGCCAATAAATTTGGCGCAACGAAAGTCCTCACCGGTTTATTCTGCATCATGATTATCGGCATGTTGTTATCACTGACACATACACTGCCGACTTTGTTGCTGGGTGTCGTAATTTTTACTGGCTGTTTCTTCGGTTGCCATTCAGTAAGCCTACGCTGGGTCAACAAATATGCAACACATGACCGCGGACAAGCCGTATCACTCTACCTGTTCTGTTACTACCTGGGCGGGTCAATCATCGGTTATTGCAACGGTTACGTATACACCTTCATGGGTTGGGCCGGCATGGCAGCATTCGTGATTATTCTGCTGTTAATCGGAATTAGCGTTGCAACCTACTTAAGACATCAGATTCACCGGAGTAACGAACTACTCGCGGTTAAGAGCTGACAGCGAATCCATTTATTAACCTTAGCTAACTGCCAAAAGGCAGTTAGCTCCATTATTGCAATAGCTTTGGAAAGTTTATGAACATTGCTAATTACATATATCGAGGAGCCAAAAGCTACGGAATTGTCACCGATAAAGGAATTATCGACTTAGGCAGACGGCTCGCTCCAAGATATCCAGATTTAAAATCTCTGTTAGATGCAGGTGTTCTTTCACAAATGGGACCTTATGCATCTTACCCGGCTGACTTTGAAGTCAAAGATGTCAAGTTTTTACCAGTCATCGAAAACCCTGGTAAAATCTTGTGTGTTGGGATGAACTATGCAGAAAAACGCCGCGAGTTCAATGAAACCGACGATGCACCCACATTATTTGTCCGCTTTCCAGACTCTCAGACCGGTCATCAGCAACCGATCCTTAAACCAATTTACTCAACTCAGTTCGATTATGAAGGCGAGTTAGCAGTGATTATCGGTCGCGGTGGATATCGTATCGATGAAGCGGATGCATTAGACCATGTTGCCGGCTATAGCTGCTACATGGACGGATCAGCCCGTGACTGGCAACACGCCTGGTTCACAGCCGGTAAAAACTGGCGCCAGACTGGCGGTTTTGGCCCTTGGATGACAACAACCGATGACATCCCTGATCCGCAAACATTGACACTTCAGACACGTCTCAACGGTCGTCAGGTTCAATCTGATTCAACCGCAAATATGGTGCACTCTGTTGCTGAACTGATTACTTATATTTCAACATTTTCCGAACTAAGTGCCGGCGATGTCATTATCACAGGCTCACCAGGTGGTGTTGGTAAAAAACGCAATCCACCATTATTTCTTCACCCTGGCGACCAGATTGAGGTTTCTATCTCTCAAATCGGAACCCTGTCAAATCCGATCGTCGATGAAATGGAACAACAACCTACACTTCTGAAGCGTACGGCCTGAGGCACGAGGTTCTCATGAATGATGACGATGTACAGTTGACCTGGACCGCTTTAAGCGAACAACAAACCCAACCTACAGAGCTGGATGAGCTTTTGCAAAATGTGGGTCTTCACCTGGACAAAACGATTGAACAGCTTTTAATTGCCAGCCACAAAGGTAAATTAGCCGGCTGCGCCGGATTATCCGGTTCAACGATTCGGTGTGTGGCCGTCAATCCGGATTACCAGGGACATCAACTTGCCGTCAAACTACTCGATGAATGTCAGTATAAAGCCCACGAATTGGGTCGGCATCATCTGTTTCTATATACCAAACCGTCAAATCAAAGCCTGTTTGAAGGCTGTGGTTTCTATAAATTAGTCAGCTCACCTGATGCATTGTTAATGGAAAATACACCGGTTGGTATTGCAAATTTCTGCAAAAAGTTATCGAAGTTCCGTCAATCAGGTGCTTCGCAGTGCGGTATCGTCATCAATGCCAACCCATTTACACTTGGCCATCGTTATTTAATTGAGCAGGCCTGTCAACAATGTGACTGGCTCCACTTATTCGTCATTAGTGAAGATTTATCCGAATTCAGTTATCGTCAGCGGCTCGCTATGATTGAGGACGGCATTGCAGATCTGTCCAATATCACCCTACATCCCGGCGGGCCTTACCTGATTTCCAGGGCAACGTTTCCGAGTTATTTTTTAAAGGAACAGCAGCAAGTCGACAATGCTTATGCCGCCATCGATCTATTACTATTTCGCAACTACATTGCGCCAGCATTAGGATTAACCCATCGTTTTATCGGCACCGAACCTTTTTGCCCAATTACAGCCGCATATAACGCTCAAATCCATTACTGGTTAGGTACTGAAAACCTAAATGAACATCCCGCACTCGATATTGTCGAGATCCAAAGACAAACAGACCGGAACGGAATGCCGATCTCGGCCTCACGAGTGCGCCGTCTGCTACATGAAGGACAAATCTCAAAAATAAAAGAAATTGTCCCTTCTAGCACTTACACCCGACTCCAACATGAGATTGAGCCGTTAATGATCGTTTCAACAAGATAAAAGTATTAGGACATGTTATGAATATTGTACAAGAGGCCATCGCAGGGACACTTGAGTCTAGCGATTTGATGGTCAAAGTTTCTCCCTCCTCAGAGCAACTTCAAATCATCATCAAAAGCGAAGTCATTAAACAATTTGGTGACCAGATCAAAGCAGTTGTTAACCACGAATTAAAACAGTTGGGAGTGACTGAGGGCCTTATCCTGATCGAAGATAAAGGAGCATTGGATTGCGTCATTCGTGCGCGAGTACAAAGCGCGATCTTAAGAGCCGCAAAATCCGACGCTCTGAATTGGGAGGTCTTATTATGAAAAAATTACGTCGCAGTATGTTATTTATTCCTGGCTCAAATGCAGCCATGTTATCGACCTCTTTTGTCTACAAACCTGATTCTGTCATGTTGGACCTTGAAGATGCCGTATCTCTGCGTGAAAAAGACAGTGCCCGGTTGTTAGTCATGCATGCACTTCAATTACCCGCTTATAAAGGGATTGAAAAAGTTGTTCGTATCAATCCATTAAATACCGAATTTGGTCTGAAAGACTTGGAAGCTTGTGTACGAGCAGGTGCCGATGTCATTCGTTTACCTAAAACGGATCGCCCAGAAGATCTCTATGAATTAGAAGAACATATCGCCCGTATCGAAAAAGAATGCGGACGTGAAGTCGGTTCAACCGGAACCATGGCTGCTATTGAATCAGCAACAGGGGTCGTGAATGCCGTCGATATTGCCTGCTGCTCAAAACGCCTGATCGGTATTGCTCTGGCCGCTTTTGACTACGTCATGGATATGCAAACCGAACGCGGTGATGGAACCGAACTGTTCTATGCCCGCTGCGCCGTTCTCCATGCAGCCCGTGTTGCAGGTATCGATGCATTTGATGTCGTTTACTCTGATGTCAATAACGATGAAGGCTTCTTAGAAGAAGTCGAGTTAATCCGTAAACTTGGCTACAACGGCAAATCACTTATCAATCCTCGTCAAATCGAGTTGTTACACAATGCGTATGCACCAAGCGAAGAAGACGTTGACCACGCTAATCGTGTTTTAGAAGCCGCAAAAGAAGCTGAAGAAAAAGGATTAGGGGTTATCTCAATGAACGGGAAAATGATCGATGCGCCGATCATCAACCGTGCCCGCTCCGTCTTAGAACGTGCTAAAGCATCCGGTGTCCGCCACTAATCGACAAGGATTTAATCTCATGACTGATATTACAGAAAAATTAAACAGGCAATTCGCCTTACCAACAGAATTAAAACCTTTTCAGGGGGCCCATCATCAAACACCATGGTTGGGGGATCTGGAAACAAAACATAACCGTAAAATCTGTCCGACCCTTGAAGAAGTCATCAAAAAAACGGGCCTTAAAGATGGAATGACGATCTCTTTCCATCACGGTTTCCGTGAAGGGGACAAAGTCATCAACAATGTTGTTGCTTGTCTGGCTAAAATGGGCTTCAAAGGTTTGACACTGGCATCCAGCTCACTGATGACCTGTAATGATGTACTGATTGAACATATCCAATCAGGCGTCATCCGTCGTATTTATACATCTGGGATGCGCGGTAAACTGGCCGATGCCATTTCAAATGGTCTGATGGAAGAACCTGTCCAGATCCACTCACACGGTGGTCGTGTCAAACTCATTCAAGATGGTGAACTGAACATCGATGTCGCTTTCTTAGGGGTTCCCTGCTGCGATGAATTCGGTAATGCCAGTGGTACTCATGGCCATTCAAATTGTGGATCGCTAGGTTATGCCATGGTCGACGCTCAATTCGCTCACAAAGTGGTTCTTCTGAGTGAAGAAATCGTTGCATTCCCACATATGCCAGCCAGCATTCGTCAGGATCAGGTTGATTATATCGTTCCTGTTGAACAAGTTGGGGATCCAGCTAAAATCAGTGTTGGTGCAGCCCGTATCACTTCAAATCCTCGTGAATTGATGATTGCCCGAAGCGCTGCCGATGTGATTGAACACTCTGGCTACTTCAAAAACGGCTTCTCAATTCAGACTGGTTCTGGTGCTGCTGCGACTGCTTGTACCCGGTTTATGGCCGAACGCATGAAACACCAGCACATTGTCGCTAAATTTGCACTTGGCGGGATTACCGGTAGCATTGTCGAGCTGCATGAACAGGGCCTTATCGAAACGCTGTTAGATACCCAGTGTTTTGACCGCCGCGCGGCCGAATCACTCGGTAAAAACCCAAATCACATTGAAATATCAACCAATGTTTACGCTAACCCGGCATCAAAAGCCGCTTGTTGTGACCAGGTTGATATTGTCATTCTAAGTGCGCTGGAAGTTGATACTGATTTCAACGTCAACGTATTAACCGGTTCTGACGGTGTTATGCGTGGTGCATCCGGTGGCCACTGTGATGTCGCAGCGGCTGCCAACTTAACCATTATTGTGGCGCCACTGTTGCGCACACGTATCCCAACGGTCGTTAAACATGTCACCACACTGGTTACTCCAGGTGAAAACATCGATGTTGTGATCACAGACCACGGAATCGCAGTGAATCCTGCTCGTCCTGAAATCAAAGAACGACTGGAAGCTGCCGGCATGAAAGTCACGACCATTGAAGCGCTGTATAAAAAAGCAGTGAGTCTCACTGGTGAACCTAAACCTATCGAATTCACGGATAGAATTGTCGGTGTCGTCCGTTATCGCGACGGCTCAGTTATCGACGTTGTCAAACAAGTCAAACCGATAGAATAAATGCAACCGTCGCTCTGAAAATTCTATCGTTCGTGCTTGCCGTATCTATCTGGCGACAAGCACTCTTTTAACCGTGTTTAAACGCTGTGGAGAACCCCATTGTTCACCGGATTAAAGCAACTTGAGGCCCTAGAAAATGAAGTATTCGAACCCCAGGTACAAAGCTGTTTTGCCCAAATAGCGGCTCAGTCTCTGCGCACCGAGGTCAGGCTAACTCCTAAGCCGGGTTTGGTTGATGAAGCCAATAATGGCGCTCATCACGATATGGATTTGGCATTATTCGAAACCAGTATTCAAGCCATATCTCCCTGGTTTGACCGCTTTATCGAAATTGGCCGACGCTCTGCAAAATTAGCCGCGCCTGTCTCGCTTTTCAAAGCACGCCCATGTGGGCTGGCCTGCGAACGGGCTATGTTTGATGCAACCGGTCAAATCAATACCCATAAAGGCGCAATCTTTGCTCTTAGCCTACTGTGCTTAGCTTATGGTCGGTTATGGAAACAACTTCCTGATATTACGCCCACCAAACTCACGGATCAGGTCGCGCAAATGACCGCTCAGCTTGTTTCGGATGAGTTGCAACACTGCACAAAGCCAATGAGCGCCGGACAACAGCTATTCCAGGAATTCGGACTATTAGGCGCAAGAGGCGAGGCGGCTAGCGGATTTGAAACTGTCCACTGCTACGCACTGCCCATCTGGAACCTTGCCATGGCAAAAGGCTACTCTCAACGCCAGGCCTTATTGCGGGTTTTGATCTCATTAATGGCCCATAATCCAGATACCAATATCGTATCCAGAGGTGGTATCCACGCATTGAATTTTGTCCAGAAACGGGCAACCCAAATTCTGCAACATATCTGGGATGATGACGATCAATTCATCAATCAGCTACAGCAATTGGATATTGAGATGATCCGCCACCACTTAAGCCCTGGCGGCAGTGCTGACTTATTGAGTGTAACCTGGTTACTTTCCCGTTTCCCACAGCCATCAATAACACACCCTTCTGAAAATTCGAGTAAACCGATATGTTAGAAGATTATCAACAACACTGCGAAGAACGCACAAAACTCGGTATTCCCCCAAAACCACTGACTGCCGACCAAGTTTCTCAATTGACGACTCTTTTAGAGCAGTCAACTCAAAAACAACCCGAACTGATTAAGCTGTTGAAACAAAGGGTTCCCTGTGGCGTTGATGACGCTGCAAAAGTAAAAGCAGAATTTTTGTCCCGTATTGCTCTGAGTAATTTAACTATCGCGGGTATTGATGCAGCAAGAGCGATTGAACTACTGGGCACCATGCGCGGTGGCTATAATATCCAACCATTAATCGATGCACTGGATATTGAAAAACTGGCGCCTTTAGCCGCAAAAGCGTTAAGCCATACACTGCTTATTTTCGATAAATTCGATGAAATCGCCAATAAATGCAAAGCAAACAATGTCTATGCAAAACAGGTCATGCAATCCTGGGCAGACGCACAGTGGTTCCTGTCCCGCCCGGCTGTCGCCGAAAAAATCACACTGACTGTATTTAACGTCCCCGGGGAAACCAATACTGATGATTTATCCCCCGCGCCAATGGCCTGGAGTCGTCCAGATATTCCTCTGCACGCAATGTCAATGCTGGCTAACCCAAGAGAGGGTGTCACGCCAGATAAAGCAGGCGAAGTTGGGCCACTCAAACAGATTGAAGAGCTCAAAGCTAAGGGCAACCCACTAATTTACGTCGGCGATGTTGTGGGTACGGGTTCATCACGTAAATCGGCAACCAACTCACTACTGTGGAATTTTGCAAACGATATCCCTTATGTTCCTAATCAGCGCGATGGCGGTTATGTCATTGCTGGCAAAATTGCGCCTATCTTCTTCAATACGCTGGAAGATTCCGGTGCGATGCCAATGGAAGGGAATGTCAGTGATCTTAAACACGGCCAGGTCATTGACTTGCTTCCCTATCAGGGACAAGTTCAGGATCATGAAACAGGTCAGGTCGTCGGTTCATTTAAACTCAAAACTGACATTTTACTGGATGAAGTTCGTGCCGGAGGTCGTCTGTTTTTAATCATCGGTCGTAAACTGACCGCTCAGGCCCGTGAAGCCCTTAACCTTCCACCCAGTGATGTATTCCGTCAGCCCAAAGCGCCCAAAGCTTCTGACAGAGGCTTTTCTCTGGCACAAAAAATGGTTGGCAAAGCCTGCAATTGTGAAGGGATCCGTCCAGGGCAATATTGCGAACCTAAAATGACAACCGTCGGTTCACAAGATACAACCGGTGGTATGACTCGTGATGAACTGAAAAATCTGGCTTGCCTGAAATTCTCTGCCGATTTGGTCATGCAGTCTTTTTGTCATACATCAGCTTATCCAAACAAAGTTGATATTAATCTGCAACAAACATTGCCTGAATTCATTTCAAGCCGAACTGGTGTCGCATTAAGGCCAGGGGACGGGATCATTCACTCCTGGTTGAACCGGATGTTACTGCCAAACACCGTTGGCACAGGTGGTGACTCACATACCCGTTTCCCACTGGGGATTTCTTTCCCTGCCGGCTCAGGGTTAGTTGCTTTTGCCGCAGCAACCGGCATGATGCCTCTGGATATGCCAGAATCTGTTCTGGTCCGTTTTAAAGGGAAAATGCAGCCTCATATTACATTGCGTGATTTGGTTCATGCGATCCCTTACTGCGCGATTCAGCAAGATCTGCTGACGGTTGAAAAACAGAACAAAAAAAACATCTTCTCTGGCCGTATCATCGAAATCGAAGGGCTTAGTGAGCTCAAAGCAGAACAGGCTTTCGAACTGGCTGATGCCACCGCCGAACGCTCAGCAGCGGCTTGTACAGTCCAGATGTCACAGGAAAATATCGAAGAATATATCCGCTCAAATATCGTGTTGCTGCGTTGGATGATTACGCAAGGCTATAGTGATGCACAAACACTTCAAAGCCGTGTCGATGCCATGCAGGAATGGCTGGATAACCCAACGATGATCAAAGCCGATCAAGATGCCGAATATGCTGCTGTGATCGACATTAACCTGGCCGATATCAAAGAACCACTATTGTGTGCACCGAACGATCCGGATGATGTTCGCCGGTTATCCGATGTTGCTAAAAACCCAATCGATGAAGTCTTCATCGGTTCGTGCATGACCAACATCGGCCACTTCCGTGCAACCGGGCAATTGTTAGAACAAGCCAGTGAGCAGGTTAAAGCCAAATTATGGCTGGCTCCACCGACAAAAATGGATGCCAAACAACTTGCGCAAGAAGGTTATTTCAACCGGTATATCCGTGGCGGCGCCCGAATTGAACCCGCTGGATGTTCACTTTGCATGGGAAACCAGGCTCGGGTGAAACCCGGATGTCAGGCTGTTTCGACTTCAACACGAAACTTTCCGAACCGCTTAGGCAGTGGAGCGCATGTTTATCTGGCATCCGCTGAACTTAGCGCAATTATTGCAATCCTGGGGTATATTCCAAGCGTTGAAGAATATCACGCGTTTATGGAAAAACTCGAACCTGCAAGTCAGAATGTCTATCGTTATCTCAACTTCGATCAGATTGACGACTATTGCACAGTTGAGCAAACCATCGCAATTTCAGCGGCCTAAAAATAGATAAACGTCTGACGTATTTTAGTCAAAATAACATTCGGGTTCAGACGGTTAAGCCTTCTTCATGCACAAGGATTGTTGAGCTCTGGCGATCCATTCATTCAGATAAACACGCCTTGTGCATGTGTACCAATATTTAATCTGTTAAGTTCACCTTAGTAAATCTTCCTTTTGAGGCGACTTATGACTAAACCAGCTCAGCAGAATCGGTACGAGGATTAATGTCACAATCGTTGCAAATATCTCTCCGAAGACTAAAGAGACTGCGGCTGGTTTCAGATATTGTGCCTGTTCAGCCGTTTCACTCAGTAATGGGATCAACCCGCAAACGGTAGTAATTGTCGTTAAAAAGATAGCCCTTAACCGGCTTGTTCCGGCCCGCACCAGCGCATGATGAAGGGGCACGCCATTTCGGTGCAGCGTATTAAAGCGAGTCATCAGCACCAGTGAATCATTCACTACCACCCCGGTCATTGCCATCATTCCAAACATCGAAAGAATACTAATCGGTAATCCCATCAGATAATGACCAAAGATTGAACCAGCAAATCCAAACGGAATCACCGACATAATTAAAAATGGCTGCCAGTAAGACTTTAATGGCACCGCCAGTAACACATAGATCAATAAAATAGCAACGACAATCGCAACACTCACGCCTTCTTGTACTTCAGCCAAATCATCAAACTGACCGGCAGATTTAATATCGACTCCCGGAAAACGACGCTCGACATCTTCGATTGTCCCTTTTAATTGTTTGAGTGTTCGCTCAGCCGACTGAATGGTTTGATCCTGTTCCCAGTAGATATTCACCACTTGGTCCCGGTTACGCCGGTATAACACCTGCGGCTCACGCTCAAATGATAATGTGGCCACATCCCCCAACAGAACCGATTGACCATTATCCATAATCACCGGCGTATGAAGTAATTGCTCTGCCGTCTGCCTTTGGTGTTGCGGATAACGCATGGTGACTTTGACTTCCTGACCTTCATCCAGCAAACGGTTGATATCGCGCTGTCCAAAGGCTTCACCAACCAATTTAGCAATATGTTGCTGAGTTAAACCTAAACGACGGCCAAAGGCATTCAACTGAACGCGGATCTGTTCTTGTCCGCTACTGCCATCATCGTAGACATCCTCAGCCCCTGGTAACGTCGCTAATTTGGCAACCACCAACAGGGCGGCTTTTTTAGCCAGCTCCCGGTCCGATGAGGCCACCACTAACATCGTTTTTCCGGCGGAGTTATCACTGGTCGCAAATTTAGATGAATAAGCCCCTTCAAGCGTGCCGCTTTGCGAGCGCCACTGATTGAGTAGCGCATTGGCGGGCAGTTGACTTAACGCTTCATGAGTCAACTCAAGTGTTACCTCAAGTGTGCCCTCTCCGTCAGACCAGGCAATTACATTACTAATTGGCTTTTCACTCAGATGATATTTTTTCTGCATAATCGCACCAACCGCTCGCGCGGATTGCTCCAGATGGCTTAGAGTTTTATCCTGCAAAGGCAGTGGCGCCCCCTCTTGCAATGACACATCAGCTGAAATATAACGCCCCGGAATATCTGGGAAAAAGGCGCTTTGAATCAGCCCTTTTGACCACATTCCATAGGCCAGTAAAACCACCGCGCACAAACCTAAAAAAACCGCCAAGCGATGACGCAACGAAAAAATCAGAAACGGCCGGTAAATACGTCTATTAAAGCGCAGCAAGCCATTTTGAGCCCATAACTGAATTCGGTTTATGGCGCCAGGTTGCCAGAACGAATGATGGGAATGCGCCAGATGGGATGGCAGAATAAATTTACTTTCCACCAGCGAAAAACACAGTGCCATAATGACAACCGCAGCAAAACCCGATAGCAACTTCGCAAAATTGTTATTAATCCACAACATCGGCGCAAATGCCGCAATCGAAGTCAGAACACCAAATACTGTCGCAATAGAGACTTCCCGAACACCATACCAAGCCGCTTCATTCGCTTTAGCATATCGGTTTCGGGCTGTATAGATACTCTCCCCAACCACTACCGCATCATCCACTAAGATCCCCAGCACCAGAATAAAGCCAAACAGGGTAATGTCATTGATACTGTAATTAAAAAAGTGCATAGCAATGAAGGCGCCGCAAATCGATACAGGGATCCCCACACCAACCCAAAAGGCCAGTCGTAATTCCAAAAACAGGCCCAGCAGAATCAAAATAATCACTAACCCCTGAAGTGCATTGCGGCCTAATAGTTTCATCTGGCCACTGATATAAGGGGCCATATCGACCATCACCGATAACTTAATATCACTGGGAAGCTGTTGTCTTTGAACCGCCAGAGTCTGTTTGATAGCCCGGCTCACCCGCAGCAGGTTATCCTGCTGGCTTGTGCTCACTAACATGGCAATTGCATTGTGGCCATTGCTTCGCACAATCGAGCCTGTATCGTCATAATCCCTGCTAATGGTGGCGATATCGGACAACGTGATGTGTCCCGTCGGTGTTGAAATAATATCCAGATTCCGTAATTTCTGAATATTATCGGCATAGCCGTCACCGCGCAGAATAATCCGCCCTTTGCTACTTTTAAGCTCGCCACTTCTGACTTCCAGCGACATCTGTGCAATTTTTTGAGCCACATCTTCTAAACTAATGCCCAGCGCCCGTAATCTGGCAATATCGGGTTCGATAATCAGCAATGGGTCACGACTTCCCCAATTGGTCACTTTCGAGATCTTCGAATTTTTTTTCAAAGCCAGCTCAATCTGACGGGCAACCGGCTGCAACGCTTTATCAGAGCGGGCACCTGAAACCACAACAATCGCCGCCAGGTTGGTAAATTCTTCCCGTTTCACCTGAGGACGCTCAGCATCAGCCGGAAAGTTAGTAATTGAGTTGACCTGATTTCGGATATCTTCCAGTAAGTCACCTAAATCGGTATCGGCTGTTTTTTCAACAATGACTTCAGACTCGTCAGCACTGGATTCGCTGGTGACCTCTTTAATACCGGCAATACTGCTAATGGCTTCTTCGATTCGCTGCGTCACCCCTTCATCGATCTGCTTGGCTGTTCCACCTGGGTAAGCCACAGTAATCGAGATACTGGACGGCTCAATTTGCGGAAAAGTCTCCACACGCAGATAGGTCAGTGCCAGAAATCCCCCAATCAGCAGCGCCAGCATCAATAAGTTAGCGGCAACGGGGTTATTAATAAACCAGCGTGTCAGTGCATTCATGGGGTTATTCCCTGCGCTAACGGTTCAGGCAACACCTGCTGACCCGGCAGCATCGAAACCAACGGATAGAGAACAACCATTCGGGTTTTTTCAGGATGTTCAGCAAAAATCACCCAGACCTGACGGCCCTGTTCCTGAATTAACTGAACATGCTCATGAACCAGCTTATTTTGCTGATCCACTGTCCAGATCCGACCATCACGGGTTAATGCGCTGAGCAAAACCTGACAGACATAAGGCTGTTTTATCGCTTTAAAATGCGCCCATACCTGCTGATTACCTAATAGTTGAGGAGAGCGATAGGGATGTTTCACATACAAAAGGATCTGGCGTTGCCGGGTTGAACTGTCAACCTCGGGGGCAATGTAGCGGATCTTCGCATGCCAGCGCCTTTTTTCCCGGTCAACTACTGTAATATCCGGTTTTTTGAGTGTCTTAGACAGTAGCCCCCAATCGATTTTTGAAACCGGGACTAAAACATCTAAGCTCTCGCTGGATGCTAAATCGAACAGAGTCTGGCCCGATTCAACATACTGCTTGGGATTCACGTCGCGATGTAAAATAATGGCATCAAACGGCGCAACGATTGTGGCATCGGTGAGATATTTTTGTGCACTGGCATATTCTGCCCGGGCTTTTTCCAGTGCCGCTTTGGCTGCAGCGACCTGAGGTTTGTGCCGGGCATAGGCTGAGGTGTTATCGGCAGGCAACATTTTCAAAGCCACAACCTGCTGATTGATTTCGCTTTGCAGATCCAGATACGCCTGACTCACTTCGCTGCTGGCCTGAGCCAACTGCGCTTTAAGGTGAGCCGTTTCCAGCTGCGCAAGTTTCTGACCTTTGTGAACCAAGGTACCGGGTTCAAGCTTCAGATCAAGCCAGGTGACTTTGGCACTGGTTTGTGCTTTCACACTCACAGGCCAACGCACCTGCGTTGTTCCTATCAGCGAGATTACCGGCCGGTAAGATTGTGGTGTTACCCGGGCAACCGTTACCGGCTGAGCAATGATTCGCTCATCAATCTGCTTTTTCTGATCGGGGTGCAAATTGACAATAACAAAGAGAACACCAATTAATAATCCACCACCACACAGAATCGGGATGAGTCCTTTCAGTTTCATAGGTCGCTTCCTTATCCCTGATGTCGTGAATGTTAAATTCCTGACAGTAACCCTTCAGCGATTTTTCTAAGGACATCGTTGCTGTGCACTCTCTTAATTGTGGAACATTCTGGCGGATATGGAACAAAAAGTATCTGAAACAATTGAATGAAGACGATCCACTTAACAGTTATTCATCTAAACCGGCGAAGCAGGCTCGACAGCCGGATATAACTGTTGTTGTAACCACAAGAATAACGGCCCATAACCACAGTGACTTCCCTGTTTAAAGGAAAATACAGGTCCGATAGCCATGGGTCGGGCGGTTTGAGCCAGTGTATTAAGCTCTGGCAGATATTCCTCACCCGGATGGCCTTTCGGGCGCTGACTAATCCTTTTCTGATAGCGCTGACATGCCAGTGGGCCACTAATCTGATTCCACACCTCCAATACCTGTGTAACCCCCGCTTGTTGCAGATATCCAACCAGTGTTTCTTTTGACTGAAAGCCAAACCAGGCATCAATCACATACGTACATTCGGCAGGGGCAAGCCGAACCGTTTGCCAGAGTGCTTCATACGCTGCCCAGCCAAGCTTACGATTCTGCTCCCGGCTCAAGCGAGCATAAATAGCCATAAAGGGTTCTTTAAATTGGTCAAGAATCAAATAAGGCAATGAAAAATGCTCAGATATCAGCCTGGCCAGACTACTTTTCCCAGAGGCTGGAATACCATTTACCAGAATCACGGTTTTCTGTGTCAACGGGGGTTTCATAATATAGCTATAACCTCTTGTTTTGAGCTGGCACAACGCAATGCCTGCAGCCTGTTTTCATCATCAAGCATCCGGAAAATGACCGTTAATCCTTCCTGAATATGCGTGTTACTATCAGTTGCTCCAAATAAAATCAGAATATCGACGGCGCTACTTCCGGCAATTGAAACAGGCGTTTGTAACGTCACCAGGCTGAAACCATTCTCAAGCACACCACACTCAGGACGGGCATGAGGAATCGCCAGATGTTCATCTTCAAACACGTAATAGGCTCCGTTTTTCTGCGTACTCGTAATAATGGCATCCCGATAACGGGGTTCGATGTAGCCGCCGCGAATCAGAGGTTCCGCAGCCAGTTGAATGGCATCCTGCCAGCGTTCAACCGCAACACCAACCTGAATGGCATCAGCCTGAATCAAAATATCTTTGATGTTCATATGCTCCTACCTGATCAATCCTTATCTTAGAGGCTGTTATTTAATGTTCCGGCGCATCTGATTTCGCAATGCATCGATTTTGAGAAATAATTCATCGATTTGTCCACGGTAAGAGGGCTGCTTTGCAAACTGTTTCAGTGCCTGGTTATATTTAATCATCAATGTTTTATGAACATCTGAATCGTTGGGGTGATCGCTCAGGTTCTTTTCCAGAGCGATAATCTGATCGCTGAGTTCTGCGGCCAGATTATCATCAACGGGGGTGGTGCTTTTCCGGGCCCGAAACTGCGATAAAAATCCCATATCTCCTCCTCGCCCCGGCAAAACCAGGGCTTCGGCTCATCGCGGGGTCACATAAAACCCCGCATAGCACTTATCTAAACAGATTAATTTTTTCAACGATCACTTGTTCAACAGCATCATTGGCCGGAATAAAGAACTTGCGAACGGAATCATTGACCTTCCCCTGACTGAAGGTGGTTTTACACTGGTCGACAAACTGTACATTCATCTGCGTTCCGACATTCACTTTGTCAATCCCGTTGGTAATAACCTTTCGAATATCCGCATCACTCACCCCAGTACCACCATGCAATACCAGTGGAATATGGGTCACCTCACGAATGGCAGATAGACGCTGATGCTGAATATTCACTTTAGCCGTATAAGAGCCATGTACCGTTCCAATACTGACCGCTAACATGTCAACAGGGGCCCTTTCGATAAAATATTTGGCATCCTCTACCCGGGTAAACGCAATGTCTTCGTCGGCGATCGCTTTGCCATCTTCAGAGCCACCAATCGCCCCTAATTCCGCCTCGACCGATACGTTGAATAAGCGGGCAAATTCAATCACCTGATTGGTATTCGCTATATTCTCTTCTAAAGACAGATCCGAACCGTCATACATAACACTGCTGAATCCTTTGATGATAGCCTGTCGAATCGCATCGATATCAGCGCAATGATCCAGGTGTAAACAAGCCGGAATATCCATCGTTTCCGATAAACATTTCACCGAATCGACCAACAGCTCGTAACCGACATATCGGGCTGTTCCGGTTGAAATCTGCAACATAATCGGGCTGTTCGTCACTCTGGCAGCCTTAAAATATGCGGGAAGCATTTCAAGACAATGGACATTAAATGAACCCAGCGCATGAAATCCCCGCTGTTTCGCTATGGCATTTAACTCATTGAAGTTGTGCAGTTTCATCTACTTTTTCCCTTTTTAAAGAACCATTTACAAAGACAGCAATTGCCACGACAAAAATGATAAACAGTGAAACGAACCACCAGTGACCGTTCAGTGCATGACCTAAAACCAGTCCGGTAGATATCACATCAGAATCACTAAAGGTCACCCCTTTAAATCCATAGACCTCCAGCATAGGGATGAGAATAGCCGGTAAAAATGTGATAAATAGTCCATGGACGACACCACCGATGAGCGCTCCGCGCCGGCCACCTATCGCATTTCCAAAAATTCCGGCAGTTCCGCCAGCAAAAAAGTTGGTCAAAAGCCCGGGTAAAATCATGGCCATTCCAAACATAGGGAACACCAACATCCCGATCACAGACCCTAATGTGGTTGCTAAAAATCCGACAATGACGGCATTGGGTGCATAAGGAAATAGCACAGGACAATCCAGTGCCGGTTTAGCATCAGGAACCAATCGCATGGCAATGCCACGAAATGCTGGAACCAGTTCATTCAGTAACAACCGCACACCGGAATAGAGCACAAAGACACCGGCCACGAAGGTCATCGATTGCATAAACGAATACATCAGATAATTCATGCCACCGGCAAACCTGGTGATATAAACAGGCCCTGCGGCAATTGCCGGAATCAGATACATCGGCACCATCACAACAGCCATTGAAAGGTAGGTATCCTGTAAAAATTTAAAGGATTCAGGGAGATGGATATCTTCTGTCGAACGAGAGCCTTTTCCGACAACTTTAGCCACTGCGGCCTGGACCAGGTATCCAATCGTACAAAAATGCCCCAGAGCCACATCATCGCTACCGGTGATTTTTCGCACGACAGGCTGAGCCAGCGCCGGCATCACCACCGCCATAATGCCGCCGAATATACCGCCAGTCAGCACCAAAGATACACCCGATAACCCGGCTTTATAGCAAATCACCGCACCAATCGTGCTCATCCACAGCAATGCCTGCCCGGTCAGAAAGATGTATTTAAACGGTGACAATCGGGCAATAATAATATTGGTCGCAAAAATGACCAGCAATGTCATCGCAACTTCCGTTCCCAACTGCCGGTTTGCTAACCCGGCAATCGCCGCAACATCGGTAATATAGCCTTGCATACCAAAGCCATGGGTGAAAATCTCATTAAGATAAGTCAGGGTTTCGACAATGATATTAATACCTGCCATCATCACTAAAAAACCCAGAAGCGTTTTAAAACTCCCTTCAAAAACCTTACCCACTGATTTCTTTTGTAAGATCAACCCCAACATGGCAATAATACCAACTAATATGGCAGCCTGACCTAATAAATCCTTGACGATAAATTCTATAATTGCGTTCATCGTATTCACCTGCTCACATTAACCCACACTCAGACAAATAATTTGTGAGTTTTTCTTCCATTTCGTTTTTATCCGTCAGTTTATTCAGTACAATAACTTTTTTAGATTCTTCTTCTGACGCATCGGCTGTTAAAACATCGGCAAATGTTTTTTGTGTTAAAATAAGATCTGACTTGAATGCATTTGCTTCAGATACGGTCGTGTGATCAATATCTGCATCAACCTCCATTTTGTTTAAAACAGCTTTAGCTGTCATTTCAATCGCGTAACTTGAACCTAAACCACAACCACAAACGCATAGAACTTTAATTGACATGACTCACCTCTAATTAGATTATTGCCAACCGTTTTGCCAACTTAAAATAATGACCGTCAGTATCTACTGTCCGTTCCATTATTCCATTCAAATCGATCGGGATTGGTTTATTACTCGAATTAATAATTATTATTTTATTTTTCATTCCACTATTAATGCAGCGAACAACCTCTGCAGCCATGACTGTACCCTGATATATTTCCTCCGTTGTTGGCTCTCCATTTCTCAGACTAAAACCAATAATTGATTTTCTAATCCGGTTATTTATTAATGGTTCTAACTGTTCTGAAACAGTATGAATCGCACCCTGAAAACCCGATGTATATTCCTGGGAATACGCCTCAGAACACAAAATAACAACACTATTTTGTATCGCCGATTTTTGACGAACTCGTTTAGCTAAAACGTCTATCGGGATTTGGAATTCTGGAATCAGTGCAAAATCGGCACTCGATTTTATTGCTGAATGCAAGGTTAATTCACCACAGTTTGCCCCCAAAACTTCAATCATAAAAACCCGGTGAGGCAGAGCTCTTCCTGTATTTCTTATTTTTGCTACTTCTTTAAGGACCTGCTCACAGGCAGTCGAGAAACCAATGGTGTATTCACTCCCCATAACATTATTATCAATGGTCATTCCAATTCCGAAACAATTGATATCAAAGCGGCTTAATTCACTTAAAAACTTTAATGAACCATCACCTCCAGCTAATATCAAAATATCTATTTTTTTCTTCTTAAGAACATTGTATATCTGCTGATATTCTTCTTTATTCAAAAGTCTCGATGTTCTACCTGATGAAAGTATTGGCATTGGAGACACAGAAAAATCGAGGAGATCCCGATATGAAACATCACGAAACCGATGTTCCAACAGGCCAATAATTCCCCCATCAAATAATGTTATTTTTGCATGAATAAGCTTGGCTATCTGAAATATAAAGTTATTAATTCCAGCTCCATCTCCACCACTAATTACAATGCCAATTCTCATAATTAAATCTCCCAATTGACTGAACACATCATGCAATATTGGGGAATATCTTATTTTAGAACCCGGTCACATTTAATTAGAAAAAATGAATAACCAAATTAGATTGAACAATCACAAAACTATAAATTTAGTGAGTTTAATCACAAAAAATCAGAGTAGATAACAATTCCATTAGTAATTAACTATTTGATTTTATATATAAACATAAAATAACGTGATGGATATCATATCTATTTTCAATATACATCTACCCGGGTTTTTATTGATTTAAATTTTGTGATCCAGATAAATATTTGATAAAAGCTACCTGTTGACATTAAAAATTAAAGTATAATTTATAATTATTTATTTAATCAATTAAACTAAAAGACACGTTTCTATTTAATAAATTTATCGTTACATTGAATAGTTCAGTAAAATCGTTTCATTCGCTTAAACTGAAGAAAATAAACCAAAAAAAGAGGATAGCGCCCCTTTACAAATAAAATGATGCTATTTTAATGCTCGTAGATATGACAGCCCGGCTGATCAAACAGTTTAAAATCATGATCAGAAAGTTAAATATCCACAGCCGCAACATTTTGCTCAACTATGCTTGATTAACAGACCGTTATCCAACAGCTGCCATATCGCTCTTCCTCGCTTTTTGATTCCATTAACGATAATAGATTCGCCAGTCAGACGAACAATTACAACTCATTTTTAATAAGAATTCACCGAAGGGTTCATGAAGAAATGCCGTCTTAACAAACACATTATGCAAACAAAAAAGCTGAAAAAAACGACATTCCCCAGCACTTGTTATGAAAATAAAATTCAAAATTGATTTTATTGTGACCAATATATCACTTCAAAATGAATTTTTTTGCCAAAAAAAATTAAATGCATATCGTGTTAACCACGCCCTCCAATCGAGCGAAACACAATGATGAAAATAGTCGCTATTACCTCTTGTGCTGCGGGAATTTCGCATACGTTTATGGCTGAAAAAGCCCTGTTAGATGCCGGGGAAAAAGCCGGATATACCATACGTGTCGAAACCCAAGGCAATATCGGAACTCAAACCCCTCTAACAGCAGGCGAAATTCAAGAAGCCGATCTGGTGATTATTGCCAGTGATGTCACCATTGATTTAAGCCGTTTTAAGCAAAAACGGGTCTATCAAACCTCCACGAATGAAGTGATAGGCAATGCTTTATCGATAATTGAAACCGCTCAGGATAAAGCTACCGTATTCAGCGGTGTCGAACAGCTCTTGGAAAATAATGGCAAAGGCACATCGGTTGGCGGCGTCACTTTAGGCACAGCCAGACACAATGCTTTTTTCCGTCATACGATGAGTGGTGTCGGGTATATGATCCCAATGGCGACCTGTGGTCTGCTGCTGGCACTGGCCAATATCTTTGCCTTTCACACAGATGCACAGGGCCATATGGTGAAATGGGGGTTCGATAATTCCACGAATCTGGGCTATTTCATGTCTCATCTGTTTCAGGTTGGGAAAGTCGGTTTTACCTTAATGATCCCTTTGTTTGCAGGGTTTGTAGCAAATTCCATTGCTGATCGCCCCGCGATTGCCCCGGCGATGATCGGCGCCTACATTGCCAACGACCCAACCTTTCTTGAGACCAAAACCGGCGGCAGTTTTCTGGCGGCACTTTTAATTGCTTTTATCGTCGGATACTTCGTTCTGTTACTCAAACGTATCCCCTGGCCCAAATTTATTCAGCCTTCAGTCCCCATTTTGATCATTCCGGTGATTTCAACCTTCTTTATCTTCATCTTTGTGTTATATGGCATCGGTAAGCCTATCTCGTTATCCATGGATGCGATGTATCACTGGCTGAATGTGTTAGTCACCCAACATCAGAGCTCTACATTCCTTATCGGTGCGGTCATCGGCGGCATGATTGGGTTTGACTTCGGTGGACCGATTAACAAAACCGCGTATGTTTTCAGTACCGCAGTTTATATCGATACATTGGGTCAATATGGCATTCATGGTGCGAACTTGTTGCCATTTACTGCGGTACAGGCCGCGATTTCCATCGCACCTTTAGGCGTGTTTGTCGCATCACGATTATTTAAACGCAAATTTGCTGCCGACGAGCGAAATGCAGCCAATGCGGCCTGCGCGATGGGTCTGGTCGGGGTATCGGAAGGGGCGATTCCGTTTGCCGCAGCCAATCCTTTGCAAGTGATTGTCGCCAGTGTCTGCGGCTCGGCATTAGCCGGTGGATTAGTCGGATTATGGGGCATCAAGAACTTTGGCGGGCTGGGCTCACCACTTGGCACCATCATCGGTTATATCCAACAACCCTGGCCAATTGTTTCCTGGCTACTGTGCACCGGAGCCGGAATTCTAGTCACAGCATTGATCATCGGTTTCTGGCGCAAAGAGATTACAACTGAAACAGGAGACGCGCATGTTTAAAAATTTATTTAAAAAACGCTCAGCCGGACAGTTACCCCTGTTCAGTATCAGCCATATTGTTGACGACAGTCTATCTCAAACCCGAGATCAGGCACTTAAAAACATTGCCCAGCTGGTTAAGCAGGCAGGTTATGTCCGATCTGATGAGCGGTTCTGTCAGGATTTATTAGCCCGTGAAGCCATGTCATCAACAGGATTTAAAGATGGGATAGCCACACCGCATGCAAAAAGCCCACAGGTTGCAACCGCCGGGATTTGGGTGTTTCGTTTTAACAATCCGATCGATTGGGACACCATGGACAACCGGCCCGTGAAAACCGCCGTAGCATTAATGATCCCAGATAAAGGCCACAACGATGACATGCTGCCATTGATTGCCATTTCAAAAGCCAATATGGACCCGGATTTTCGCAAGGTACTCATCGAAGGGCACCATGAATCCATCGATAAAGCCATCCGACAGGCCATCGGAGTTGACCTATGAGTAAAACGGTTCACGTTATTGCACACACCCACTGGGACTTCGAATGGTATTTCACACAGCCAGAATCATCCGTTCAGCTGGTTTATCATATGGATGACCTGTTCTGTGCGCTTGAATCAAAGCAGATTCACCAATACATTCTCGATGGTCAACTCAGTATTGTTGAAGATTACATCGCTCTGGCACCGGACAATCGCCAGAAGCTCCAGCATTACGTTAAAACCGGTCAGCTAAAAATCGGCCCCTGGTACACTCAGTGTGATCAACTCATTATCAGTGGTGAATCGATCATCAGAAATCTCCAGCTCGGTATTCAAAGCGCTGAGCAATTCGGGGGCAGCTGGAAGATGGGGTATGTTCCTGATGCATTTGGTCAGAGCATTGATATGCCCAAGATTTATGCCGGATTCGGAATCAAACACAGTGTATTCTGGCGAGGGCTTTCCTGCGACAAATATCCGTGGCGGGAATTTAACTGGGGCAGTGAAGACGGTTCGATCGTGCAATGCTATCAACTTCGAAATGGCTACTATCTGGCAGAAGATCCGATCCGCAATCAGCCACCGGATCAACTTGTTGAAATGATTCAGACCCACACCCGTAGTGATCATGTTCCAATGCCCTACGGAGCCGATCAAATCAAAGTCGATCCGTCACTGAGTGAGCGAATTGCCGATTACAATCGCCGCAGCGAGCAACACCACCACTTTATCGAAAGTAGTTATGAGGCACTGTTTGAGGGCATTGATCAGCAATCCATTGAACTTGAAACTATTCAGGGGGAGATGATCGATGCACAGTTCTCTAAGATCCACCGGTCAATCTATTCAACCCGATATGATCATAAACAACTCAATGATCGCATCGAAACCCGGATGACGCTGATTTTAGAACCATTAATGACCATGGCGGCTCAGTGGGGCATCCCTTATAAGCAGACGATGGTCAATCACATCTGGAAAGAATTACTACGCAATCATGCCCACGATAGTGCCGGAGGTTGTAATAGTGACCGGACCAACCGACAGATCTTAAACCGGCTGCAAAATGCGGATCAGATGTCAGAAGCTGCCGTTGATTTTCTAACACAGAAATTAGCATGCTCTGCCACTCAAACCGGCCAGACCTCACCGGTCTTTTTGTTCAATACTTTAACGCAACCACGCACTGAGCGAACAGTCCTTGAACTCGACACCAGGCAACCGGGGATTGTGATCCGCGATGAACAGGGACACATGATCCCATTTTCGCTCATTGATTATGAGCGCCGCTATCGGGGGTCAATTAAACGCGATGACAGCGAAAATGATCCTGAACTGTATTACTTTCACCATACGATTGAACTGATAACCGATCTACCGGCTCTGGGATGGCGTTGTTATCAGGTTGAAGAATGCGCCAATGCGCAAAAGGCGCTGCCAACGTCCTCTTCATCGCATGCCAGTATTGCCAGCCGCCGCTTCCGGCTCACCTTACAGGATGGTCAGCTGCACCTTGGCGACACCCTGACACAAAGCTGCTGGCAAGATTTTCTGTCCATCCGGGATATGGGCGATGACGGGGATAACTATGACTATTCACCACCACAACATGACTGGATCCGCCGGCTGGACTTTAGTGATGCAACCGCCACCATACGGACCAGCGCATTCAGCCAGACGCTCTGTCTTGATGGTTCTTGGTCTCTGTCCTCCGATCTGAATGAACGTCAGCATCAACAAACCAGCACCGAACAAACCTATCATCTGGAACTGACGTTAAGCGATAATGCCCCTCTTGATATCCGTCTGACTATCGATAATCAGGCCTGTGACCATAGGATGCAGCTGGTGATCGATAGTGATATCATGGCCGATTGCAGCATTGCCGATACCCCTTTTGGCACGGTTTCAAGGCCACATCAACATGAGCGTATTAACGACTGGCGCGAGCTGCGCTGGAAAGAAGAACCCTCCTGCATTTATCCACTGCTTCACCATGTGTCATTGAGTCAATCACAAAAAACACTAACGCTCTTTAGCTGTGGCATCAAAGAGTATGAAGTTCTTTCGCCAGCATCCCCGCCATCTGACACACACAGCGGCTCAATTGCTTTGACGCTGTTTCGCTCAGTTGGCTGGCTAGGGAAACCTGACTTACAGCGCCGCCCCGGCATCGCTTCAGGACAACAATTCAAATACATTCCAACCCCCGACAGCCAGCTGTTACAACCGTTGAGTTTCAAAATCGGGCTCGACCTTAGTCCAACATTTGACCCGGCTCAGTTGATGCAAAGCTGGCAACGTTTTGCAGTCAAACCACTAACTTATCAATGCCAGCAGCTTAATCGTTTCACCAACAGCATGAGGTACTTTAATATCAATCCGCTAGATCATACTCTGCCTCTGGCTGATTCGTTTTTCAATCTTCAAGCACCCAAGCTGGTTTGCAGTGCCGTCAAATGTTCTGAAGCGCAAAATGGCGTCATTGTCAGACTGTACAATCCATCATCTGCACCCGTTGAAAATGCAGGAACGATTGCCATATCCAGACTGGTGAAGCAGGTTTCACAAGTCTCACTGGACGAACAAACACTTCAGCATATGCCTGAACAGGGAAATCAATTGAAATTAGGCGATTTTGCACCGAAGCAGATTAAGACATTTAAATTCACTCTGAGCAAATCTTGCGATTCATCCGCGGGGGGTTAACATAGATGGCCACCTATCAGCAAAAGGTCTTGCGAATGAACAATGATTTACAAGTCATGATTGCCTATGCCAGGGTCAAGTTCACCCGTAAAGATCATCTGATTGCCGACTATCTGTTAGCCCATCCGGCTCCGGAGAAAATCGAAAGGCTGGCCGAGCTTATCGGTGTATCCGCATCGTCGCTGACACGGTTTATTAAAAAATTAGGGTTCTCTTCCTTTAAAGAGTTCTATTATCGCTACCAGCAACAGCTCCATGAGAGCAACCGGATACCGGTCGAAAATCAACATGATGCGTTGCACTACGAATATGTCGATATATTGCAGCGCATTCATGAACTGCTTGATAGCGAAACCACACAAGCCTTATGTCACGCGATCAAGCAACGTACCGGATTTCATGTTTATGGGGCCGGTTTTAGTACTCTGGCAGCCGAAGATCTTAAACTAAGGTTTCGCCGTTTAGGTAAATTTGTTGAGATCATCCGTGATGTCGATTCTCTGGATATGTATGGTCCGTTACTCAAGCCAGATGATCTGTTGATTGTTCTATCGCTCAATGGCCGTAATGAACGATTGGCTAAATATCTTGCAACCTTAAAAGAACAAGGGGTCACGATTGGTTGCATTACTTCAAATAAAAAATCACGGCTGGTCCACCATGCCGATCATGTCTTACTGACTGCTTCGCTCAATGGCGAAGAATCGACCGGCATGATCTCCGCTCAAATGCCGTTATTAATGGCCATTGATTTTATCTATTACAACTACATCTCCCAATATCGGGATTCCATCGAACTGTGGATGAAAACTGAGAAAAGTTATTTAAACGGATAAAAAAGTGAGCTTACACTCACTTGCCCAGGGAAGATTCGGCTAGCGCGGCCCGGATATAGCCATTGTGTTTTGCCAGTTGTTGTTGGGCTGCTTTTGCATCAAGACCACTTAACAGCATAAAAATAGCCGCTTTACAGTGTCTGTCACAGGCCATCAAAGCCTTTTCGGCTTCACCAGATGACACACCGGTGGCTTCAAGGACAATATTGATCTGTCGCTGGCGTAATTTGGCGTTGGTTGCCTCAACGTCGACCATTAAATTTCCAAAAACCTTACCACTTTGGATCATGGCGCCCGTGGTGAGCATATTTAGCACGAGTTTCTGCGCAGTTCCGGCTTTCATGCGTGATGACCCTGTAATCACCTCTGCGCCGACAACCGGCGTGATAGCAATATCAGCCTGCTTAGCCATGTCGCTTTGTGGATTGCAGCTTACGCAGATAACCGTCGCTGCGATGGAGCGGGCATAGTTCATTCCCCCTAAAACATAAGGTGTGCGGCCACTTGCAGCAATGCCCACCAAAACATCTTTCCCGGTGATCTCAATTTGTTTTAAGTCATATTGTCCCAGTTGCCGGTTATCTTCAGCATTTTCAACGGCTTTTAAAATTGCAGCCGACCCTCCGGCAATCAGTCCAATCACCTGCTGCGGATCGCTCCCAAATGTCGGCGGACATTCACTGGCATCTAAAATCCCTAATCGACCGGAAGTTCCCGCTCCCATATAGATTAACCGCCCGCCTGATGCAAATGCTGTTTTAATCGCATCAACAGCCAATGCAATCTGAGGAAGAACTTGCTGCACGGCAATCGCCACGTTCTGATCTTCACGGTTAATCACTTTCAGCATCTCTAATGTAGATAGGGTATCGATATTGGCACTTGCGCTGTTCCGGCTTTCGGTCACCATATGACTCAAATCAACATTCATGGCAGCTTCACTCATCTTAAAAACATAAAAATCACAATGCGCTTATCATATAAGATATTTCATGAAGGGGCAGTCTATTCACTCTGAACAACCATTATATGGACCAACAGGTCGTGACTCATAATCACAAGAAGCAAGCACATCCGTTACAATCTGTAAAAATGAAGACAGCGTCGGACTCCAACTTTCAGGTTCAGGCGCTAAAAGGTACGTATCAAGCCTCCCGACAGAGCCCGCAAGTGGATAGGAATAAATAGGATAACGCTGCTGATATAATCTGACAGTCGACTCAGGCAATAAGGCAAATCCCATGCCTGCAGCTACACAGCCCAAAATGGCATCTAAAGAACCAAAATCAAATATTCTGACCGACTTAATTCCCTGTGATTCTAAAAATACATCGATTTTCGTCTAAAAGATATCAAATGGCGCTCGACACATCCATCCATTGCCGGCTGGCTGGAGCCGATCAGTCTAAGAGACAGTTTTGCATCCACGCAATTTCATTAACATTTAACAGCCCCGTGCAAGAGCAATATTCCAGCATTGCTCTTTCAGGCGTTTTTTCAAAGCGAGTGTCGCCCGGGACTGAGGTAATCCCCGCTGACTTAAGAACATCACCTCAAAGGGCAAAGGCTCTTGAATCGCTACAATATTAAGCCGGTGTTCATAATTTCGGGCGGTAAAAACATCCACCACGCCAACACCACCACCAGAGACCACCATATCGGCAATCACCGAATAGGTTTTTACATGCAAAGAGGATCGCGGTTTCAGATGCTGCTGATCAATCGCACGATGTAGCACATGACCTAATGGATCATCACGTTGCATCATGACCAGGTCATGTTCACACAGCCATGACAAGCTAACCTTTTCAGGAGAAGCCATCTCTTTGGGCAGGATCGCCACCATCGACGATTGAAATAAGGGTTCGGCTAATAATTTATCACTGACGTGTTGTCCAAAAACAAGGGCAAAATCGAGCTGCTTATCCAACACCATCGATGAAAGCATTGCAAAATGTTCTGTGACCAAATCAACCTGAATTGCGGAATATTGCTTACTAAAAGACACGATACTTGGAGCAACCACCATTTGACCGAAAGCATGAGCCGCACCAATCTTGACCATCTGCGCCTTATTATCGCGCATCCGTTGGGTCAGATCAGAGATGCACTGAAGTCGCTCATAGACGCCTTCAACTTCGGGGATTAATAAGCGGCCTTCATCCGTGACATTCAACCCTTGCGCATGGCGATCGAATAAGTGGAACCCTAATTGCTGTTCGGTATGACTGAGAATACGGCTGACATTGGGTTGAGAAACATTCAGAAGCCGGGCGGCTCCACTAATCGACCCCGTTTGACAAATAGCCTGAAAAACCTCGATCTGACGTAATCTCATAAACCCCTCATCGCCTGCATCATGGCCGGCCTGACGAAACCTCTCTCGCAAACCATGATGTAGCAATAATCAGACCGACAATCTAGATAGGGCAGATCGCTTTTATATTAATCAGTCAGTTTCATCCCTGTAAATTCCAACCCATGGAGCACTATCGACATAACCGTATCCGCGGTACATCCCTTCACTGTTAAACGGCAGCGCAATATTCCCTTTAGCGTCCACACCAATCATGCCGCCACTACCATCGATAAGCGGTAATTTCTCCATGACCACACGGTTCATTGCATCATTCAGTGATAACCCACCATATTCCATCAGTGCAGACACATCATAAGCTGCCACAGCCTGCATAAAAGCTTCACCGGTTCCGGTTGAAGAAAGCGCCGCGGTTTGATTATTGGCATAACATCCCGCACCGATAATGGGTGAATCTCCCACCCGGCCAACCATTTTATTGGTCATGCCTCCGGTAGATGTTGCAGCGGCCAGATGACCATCAGCATCGAGGGCAACCGCCCCGACCGTGCCGTATTTCTTATCCGAATCAAGCGGATCAGCGTCTGAAACGGCAGAAGGTTTGGCACAGCTCATCCGTTGACCATCATGATCCAACACCGCTTTCATCGACATACAGGCATCGCCACGAATACGGATCAGCTGTTGAAAACGGGTTTCAGTTGAGAAAAAAATCGGCTCAACCATTGTTAATCCCTGTTTCTGAGCAAACGACTCCGCACCTTTGCCAGCCAACATCACATGGGGGCTTTTTTCCATAACAACCCGGGCAGCACAAACCGGATTACGAATACGTGAGACACTGCATACAGAACCTGCGGCCAGTGTCTGGCCATCCATAATACAGGCATCTAGCTCATGGGTTTGATCATGGGTGAACACAGACCCATAACCCGCATTGAATAGCGGATTTTCTTCCAACAGCCGAACCGCTTCTGTCACCACATCCACCGCACTTTTCCCCTGCGATAAAAGTAGCTGCCCGGCAGCAATAATCTCCACCAGCCCCTGTCGATACAACTGCTCTCTTTCTGATGTCATCACATTACGGGCCAATGCTCCGGCCCCACCATGAATTACAATCACCGGTTTACCCATCATCTTTCCTTTCTTTAGATTGCGACACCGACTGTCGTGTTCATACATCAACGCATCAGGGCAACATCCCAATATTTAACGAAATTCAATCATCCAAGATCAACATGCCCTGGCCAAATAAGAAAATACACTCAATAAACTTACGATTTCTTTCATATCCGATCCGACAAACGAGACCGTTCTCGCATCAGTCTGCTTTACGCCAGGAATTAACGCATACACATCGGCCATGACCGGTTTAGTCACGGTGAGCTCCAGCGTATAAGGCGGCTTAATACGCGTCGTTTTCTGTGACACAGCTTTCTCAACCGCCATACGCGCTTTTTCGTGAATTAATTTTTGTGATGCCGCAGGGCTTAATGACTGTGCCGCTGTGGTTGATATCATGCGCTTAACACAGGCATATTCAACCGTTGGATAATACTCACCAATCCACCCTTGTAATTGATCATCACCACTGACCAGCCATAACGGTGTTTGATATTCTGCCGCTGCTGCCGCATAGATATCCGCTTCCGCCATGGCCTGATCATTAATCATCACCCGGTGAAATGCGCTGCCATTAATGGTGTGAGCCAATACACCAGACTGCCCGACACCACTGTGATAACCAATAAAGAACAAACCATCATATTGCCCGTATTCGATGCCTTCGACCATTGATAAAGGCCGGGGTTTACTTTGAACCAGACTGGCCCGTTCATCAATATAGGCCGCACGAAGATTCGTCATATTGGCATGGCTGTCGGCCACGGTCACAGCCGTTGCGCCACCATCAAAAGCGCCAGCAATCGCAGCATTGACTTCGTCTTCCATCAAAGCCCTCGCCAGCTCATGCTCCGCATGGCCAGGCTGGCACTGATCGCTGGCAACTACGCCGGCAATCCCTTCAATATCGGCTGAAATAAAAATGTTCATCTCACCATCCATTTATCGTTGTTTGACCAGACCATCGAGGACATCAGACAATGCCGGGCGATAATGCCCACAAAACCCCTGGACAGGAGTCGCTTCTAACAACGCATCAAGTACCGCAAACTCGACCGCATCGGCTGCGGCACACAACATGGGTTCTAGCATGGCATCATCAATCCATTCAACAGACTGTTTTTTTGTTGAAAAGGCCACAGCGATATCACCCGAACCATGGCCCCAGTAACTCCCTAAGCGACCTAAACCCGCACCGGCACGTTTTGCCACCCGCTTTAATTGACGTGCACTTAACGGTGCATCCGTTGCCATGACCATAATGATGGAGCCGGCATCTTTCTGAGGTGCAAGATTGGGGAGCAAAGGAGCCATCATGTCGCCTATCACCACACCATCGAGAGTGAGCTGTGAGAGCACACCAAAATTGGCCAGCACCAAAACGCCCAGGGTGGCGTCTAATTGAGGAATAATGCGAGACGATGTACCGATGCCTCCTTTGAGACCAAAACAGCTCATGCCCCGTCCGGCACCAACACTGCCCCGCTCAAATGTCGTATCCACCTGGGCCAGCGCTGATTCAGCCAGATCTTCTGTCACAGCCATCGCCTGCAGATCATTTAAAAAACCATCATTACATTCAAGTACCAATGGATTTACGGTCGGTTTTTCCCGGCCAATCGCCGGATTTTCCCGGCAACTGTGGCGAACCAATGCACTAAACATACGCCCGACGGCAAAGGTATTTCCCAGCAAGACAGGCGTTTGCAACAGGCCAAGTTCTTCAATCTGAATCAACCCAACGGGTTTTGCAAAGCCATTGAACACCGCGGCGGCACAGGGTAGCGGCTCATCAAAAAGCGCATGAGACGCGGGTTGAATGGCGCTCACCCCGGTTTGAATTGCTCCATCTGCGAGCGTAACATGTCCAACCTTTACCCCAGCTACATCTGAAATCCGGTTAAACGGACCGGGTTTAACCCGTGGGTAACCGATGCGCCGCTCACTTTCCCAGCGCTTAAGTAATAAGTCAATTCGCTGCTGCTGATAAACCTCCATCGACACCTCTTTCAATTTCAAATAACAGGCAAACCCTATCAGAATAGGCGTCCCTCTCCCAAGTTAAGGTCACTTAGTTCTTCAACTTAGGATCCAGAATATCGCGAAGCGCATCTCCTAACAGGTTAAATGCCAGAACCGTCAGAAAAATCGCAATCCCGGGGAAAAAGCAAACATGCCATTTGCCAGCCATCATCATGTTACGCCCCATGGCCAGAATATTCCCCCATTCAGGCACATCCGGCTCTGGCCCTAATCCAATAAAACTCAAACTCGCTGCTGTCAGAATACTGGTCCCAATCCGCATCGTAAAAAAGACAATCACGTTGGCTAATGTGCCCGGTAAAATATGCCGCAGCAGAATCAGTCGGTCTGACGCACCAACGCAGCGCACTGCCTCCACATACGGTAAATTTTTGAGCGATAACGTCGACGCTCTGACGATCCTTGCAAAAACCGGCACACTAAACGTTGCAACCGCAATGATCACGTTGTTCAGACCCGGCCCTAAAATAGCCACTACGGCAATCGCCAAAAGCATGCCTGGAAACGCAAATAATACATCCGCAAAACGCATAATCAGCATATCCACCGAGCCACCGTAATAGCCGGCAATCAACCCCAGTGCAATCCCGATCACCATGCCTAAGGTCACAGAGAAAAAACCGACATATAATGAGATCCGGGCCCCATAGATAATCCGACTAAGTAAGTCCCGACCCAGCTCATCGGTTCCCATCAAATGATGAAGGCTTGGCGGTGCAGCCAGAGCAGACCAATCTGATTGCATGGGGTTCCAAGGTGCCAGCCATGGTGCAAATACCGCAATTAAAACCAGGACAACAATAAATCCACCTGAACACAACGCCATCGGATTGGTCAGAAAACGTTGCCAGAACTCCCGCCAGGGAGAACGAATGGTCTCAGATATCGACGTTTCAATCATTGAATCCATTAATGTCTCCTAACGCAGTCGAATCGCTGGATTGATCACGGCATAAAGCAGATCAACCAACAGATTAATGACAATAAATTCCAGTACGAACAGCATGACTAAAGCCTGAATGACAGGTTGATCCTGAGTCTGAATCGATTGAATTAACAGCCATCCCAGTCCTGGCCAGCTAAAGACCGTCTCAACGACAATCGACCCCCCAAGCAAAAAGCCAAACTGAAGACCCAGCATGGTAATCACGGGGATCAGCGCATTACGCATAATGTGCTTCCATGTCACCCGTTTGGATCGTAGCCCTTTGGAGCGGGCTGTTCGGACATAATCTTCCCCGGCAACTTCCAGAAACGCCGAACGGGTAAAGCGGGCCATTACAGCCGCCACTGAAGCACCTAACGTGAATGCCGGCAAAATAATATCGGACGGGTGATTAAATCCACTGACTGAAAAAATGCCAAATGGCAACGCGACAAACTGAATGAGCAACAGGCCAAGCCAGAATGGTGGGATCGATATTCCGCCAATCGCAAGGCTCATCAGGGTCCAGTCCTGCCATTTCCCCCGCTTAAGGGCCGCTAACACACCTGCCAGGAGCCCCAAAATGACCGACCAGCCAAATCCGGCCAATGCCAGATACAATGTTGGCATAAAGCTTTTTTCAATCACTTTTGTAACCGGCTGCTGAGTCCGATACGTTATTCCTAAATCACCATGAAACAATCCGCCCAGCCAGTTCACATACTGCTGAGCCAATGGTTTATCCAGCCCTAAATGGACACGGGCTGCCTCAATGGCACTTTGTTGGGCATCAGGCCCTGCATAAATACGAGCGGGATCCCCCGGTAATAATTTAATAAACCCGAACACCAGCAGGGAGACCACCAGCAGCACCGGGATCATCTCTAATATGCGACGGAATACATAGGTCAACATCGGGTTCTCCCTTTCTGATTCAATTGAGGATATGCCCGCTCACTGCCCGGACATATCCATCGCCTTAAACACACCATACTGATTCGTTTAATTAAAACGGGCCTTGGTGAACAGTAAGGTTCCATCAGCTAACATCGATACGCCCTTCAGGTTCTTCTGCTTACCGACAAGGTTATCCGGTGATCCCAAAAAGGCGATCGGGGCGGCTTTCCAGATTAGTTTTTGCGCTCTGGCATAAGCTTTAGCCCGCAGTTTCAGATTGGCTGTTTTCAAACCATCCGCGATAGCCTGGTCCACTTTGGCATTGGAGAAGTAGGACACGTTATAGGCCCTAGGTACCCATGAATCCGTTGCGAACAATGGACGCAATGCCCAGTCAGCATCACCTGTTGATGGCGACCAGCCACCATAGTACAAATCAAACTGAGCTTTTTTCGGATCCCGAACACTCCAGAGTTTGGCATCCCGGGTACCTGAGTCCATCGGAACGACCTTCACATGAATGCCAACCTGTGCCAGTTGCTGTTTAAAGAACTGCGCACAGCGAACCGACGAGGTTGCATTCGACGTCCACAGTTTCAGGTTGAGACCCTGACCATAACCCGCTTCTTTAAGCAGCTCTTTTGCTTTCGCTGGATCGTAGCGATAATTCGGAGAGGTCTGTTTCGCAAAGAACTGAACATTGGGTGCAATCACTGATTCAGCCGGTGTTCCTAGCCCTGCATAGCCAACCCGCAACCACAATTTACGGTTGATGGCATAGTTGATCGCCTGACGAACTTTCAGATTGGACAATGATTTATGCTGCGTATTCAGAGCGAGATAGTACATATAGATACTCGGATCACGCTGAATCGCCAGCTTAGAATCGGATTTCACAGCGCTTATCAAATCAGCCGGCAGAGGATAAATTGCATTGACCTGCCCGGATTTTAAAGCTGCAACACGCGTTGCATCTTCCGGAGCCGGATAGAACGTCACACTGTCCACCTTCGGCCAGCCTTTTTTCCAATAGTGATTATATTTGACTAATTTGACGTCTTTACCGGGTTGCCACTGCTCAAATTTGAACGGTCCGGTTCCGACCGGATGCTTACGCAGCTGCGCTTCAGACGGGTAGCGATGCAGGACACTAGGGCTCCACATCACCGCTGACGGATGAGCCAGGGTATTGATGAATGCACCGAATGACTGTTTAAGCTGCACTTTAACGGTATACGGGCCAACGACCGTCACTGTTTTAACCATCTTAAACAGGCTGTTTCGTTTCAACCCCAGTTTTTGGTTCGCCAGGCGATCCAGATTCGCTTTTACAGCTTTCGCATTAAATGGCGTGCCATCCTGGAACGTCACCCCTTTGCGTAAATGAATCACATATTCCGTCGCATCCGCATTACCGGTATAACTGGTTGCCAATTGTGGAATCAGTTTCATTTTGGCATCAAACTGAAACAGACGCTCAAAAATACCACTTTGAACCGAATAACTGACGTTATCTGACGTATCTTGCGGATCTAATCCGGTGATATCGGCATACATCGAAATTTTAAGATCATGCGCCTGGGCATGGATCCCAAGACACAATGCTAAACCAATCGCAACAGCTGTGCGGGCATAGATCGATTTCATCGTTTTTTCTCCTTAATATCCTTTTTAAACAAGAGCAACAGATCCTCAATGACGAATTAAAACTCGTCAGCGACCCAGTGTTGCGAAGCTACCTCGCGGTAACGTAGTTTGGCGACACTCTCGTCGACAGCTCGCATCGGAGAGGGAGCCAATTCGGAATCATCTAACTCAACCGTCCGCTGACGACTCGGGTCAGCAATCGGAACAGAAGACAGCAAACGCTTTGTATAGGCGTGCTGAGGATGACTAAATACAGACTGACGTGGCCCTAATTCCACAATCTGTCCCAAATACATCACGGCAACCCGGTTAGCGATTCGCTCAACCACGGCCATATCATGAGAAATAAAAATCCAGGACACACCGGTTTGCTGTTGCAGGTCCATCATTAAATTGATCACCTGAGCCTGAATCGAAACATCCAGTGCTGAAACGGCTTCATCAGCAATAATGACTTTAGGCTTAAGAGCCATCGCCCGGGCAATTGCAATACGCTGACGCTGCCCACCGGAAAATTCATGTGGGTAACGACGAGCATGCTCAGCCTTTAACCCAACACTTTCCAATAAAGCGTTCACCTGAGGCGTCGCTTCTTTTAATGATTTGACTAAGCCGTGGATTAAAAGCGGCTCAGCTATGGTAAAACCGACCGTTAAACGGGGATTGAGCGATGCATACGGATCCTGAAATACCATCTGAATTTCACGTCGCATCGATTTAAAAGCACGGTCATTTAAGAGCGAAATCTCGCATCCCTGAAAATGAATCGATTCGCTATCACCGGAAACTAATCTGAGCAACGCTCGCCCGGTGGTTGATTTTCCGCAGCCACTTTCTCCAACAATTGCGAGCGTTTCACCCGGCCAGACCTTCAGGTCAATTTGTTCAACGGCATGCACCTCATGCGTTATCTTAGAGAAGATCCCCGAGCGAACCGGGAAGTACACTTTCAATCCCCGAACATCTAACACTGGTTTAACTGAATAATCAGCACAGCGATGCTCTGGTGGTGGCTGTTGAGAATATTCGCCGACAATCGGGAACCTTGCTGGCCAGTTATGTCCGTTCATATCGCCTAATTTAGGGACAGCAGCTAATAATGATTGGGTATAAGGATGTTGTGGCCGGTTAAAGATCTGCTCCACAGGGCCACTTTCAACAACTTTGCCCCGGAACATCACCACAACCCGATCGGCAATTTCAGCGACAACGCCCATATCATGGGTAATAAACAACACCGCCATTTTGCTCTGACGCTGTAAATCCCGCAGGATCTGTAAAATACGCGCTTGAATAGTCACATCCAAAGCTGTGGTCGGCTCATCTGCAATTAAGACATCCGGTTCGCAGGTTAACGCTAGTGCAATCATCACACGCTGGCGCATTCCCCCAGACAAAGACTGGGGATAGCTGTTCATCACCCGTTTCACGTCTGCAATACGAACCCGTTCAAGCAGCTGGCAGGATCTTCGATAGGCTTCTTTCGCCGAGCAAAGATGATGATCACGCAATGCTTCAGTTAACTGATCACCAATTTTTAACACCGGATTCAGTGATGTCATGGGCTCTTGGAAAATCATCGCCAGCGACTGGCCCCGCAGTTGTCGGTACTGCTCTTCACTTAGTGATGTCAGATCGCAGGAATGGCCCAAATTATTGTGGTAAATCGACTGGCCTCGCTCAATCTGGGCATTTTCAGGAAGAAGCCCCATCAGAGAAAGAGAGGTCACCGATTTTCCCGAACCGCTTTCGCCAACAATTGCAACCACTTCACCAGAATAAAGCTGAAAAGAAACACCATCTAATGCACGCTGAGATCCAGCTCTGGAGCGAAAACTAACGGTTAAATCCTGAATATCTAATACCGGTGTTTTTTCCATTCTTTGATTCCCTTTTTGCCTGTGGATTTGACGGTTAGGTTTCAATGCAACCATTGCGATAAACCAAATAAGGTGCACTATCACCAGCCAGCCAGATTGGGCCATCCAGATCGACAAAGACTGATTGGGCTGCAATAGGTAAAGCAGCCTCCATCGCCAGAGATGACCCCAACATGCACCCAGTCATAACGTCCATCTGATAACGATGAGCTATTTCAACCATGGCCAGTGCCTCTGTTAATCCACCACATTTATCCAATTTGATATTGATCATCTCGTAGCGATCCGACAGCGGAGCGATATCGCCTGCATCGTGACAGCTCTCATCAGCACAGACAGGAATAGGATGCGTAAAATGTTTCAGACAATTGTCCTGACCGGCCGGCAATGGTTGTTCGATCATAGTGATGTCAAATACCGCGAGTTCATCCATCAGTGCCGGTAAATCAAGCCCCGCCCATGATTCATTGGCATCGATGATTAATTGTGTCTGTTGCGATACAGAGCGGATCGCCGATACTTTTTCAACCACCGATTCATCATTCAACTTGATTTTAAGAAGCTGCGCGCCCTGATTAATTGCTTCAACGGCTGCGTCAACCATCTGAGATAGCGAAGCGAGACTCAGTGTTTGCGCACAGCAGATTGTTGCCGGTTGCACAACCTCCGTCACCGCCCATAATGACTGATGCCGCCGGCCCCCCTCTAATCTCCATAACGCGCAGTCCAAAACATTGCGGGCCGAACCTCTGGAAAGATGTAATTGAAGTTCCTGACGGGTCATCCCCTGACGCAATTGAGGAAGTATCGACCGAATCTGTTCACTGACACTAGCTGGACTTTGCCCATAGTGAGCTGTGGGCGTACATTCTCCCCAGCCGATAAAGCCATTTTCTTCAATCATCACGCGAATCACATCAACCGATTGCCGGGTGCCGCGGGCTATACGAAAAGGCCGGCTTAACGGTAACTTCACTGTTTCGATTTCAATCTGTCGCATCGGTTACCTGCCCATCAACCGTGCATTTTTAAAAAATTGGCGATAGGTTCCATGCCATAACGGACAGGGTCGGTCGCAGCAACATTAAATTGCTCTGCAATTTCAGAGCAATAAGCCATGGCCTCTTCATTGGTGAAATTCGATGTATTAATGGCAAAGCCAGCCAGCCGGACATTCGCATTGGTTACACGGGCCACACGGAGGTTTTCAGCCACACAATCTGACAAGCTGACCAATGGATGATGAGGCAAATGACGGGTATGAGGTCGGCCCATTTCATGGCACATCACAATCCAATCAGGCTGGGAGCCATGCAGCAAACCTAAGCTGACCCCCGCATATGATGGATGAAATAATGAGCCCTGACCTTCGATGATATCCCAGTGAGAAGCTTCATTAGCCGGAGATATTTGCTCAGCTGCACCTGAAATAAAATCAGCCACAATAGCATCAATAGCGATTCCCTGACCTGCGACCAGAATGCCGGTTTGGCCTGTCGCACGAAACTGAGCATCCATTCCTTCAGCACGCATGGCTTTTTCCAAAGCCAGCGTTGCATACATCTTACCGACCGCACAATCGGTCCCCACCGCCAGAACACGTTTTCCTGTACGGGGTAAACCTGTACCGACCGCCAGTTTTTCATGATGATGACGCACATCAAATAACTGCACCTGATGCTGATAGGCTAATTCAACCAGCTCTGGAATATCAGCAAGGCGCTGATGCAAACCACTGGCAACATTTAAACCAGTTCGAATCGCACAGCGAATCGTTTCAAGCCAGTGTTCAGGTAAAAAGCCACCGGCGTTCGCTGTGCCAATAACAAATGTACGAGCCCCCTTCTGGTAAGCCTGCTCAGGCGTTAGGTCGGGCAAATCCAGCGACACTCCAGAGCCGTCTAAGCGTAATTGACCGACACATTGCTCAAAGCGCCATGCTTTAATTCCCCGGGCTGTCTTAGCCGCCAGAGGATCTGTCACATCGCCAAGAAATAATAAATAGGGCTGAGGTATTTGCATATTCGTCTGAAACTGATGTTGATTACGATGAAATCACTATTTCACGGTTTTAGCCCGGTCGGGGAATACTTATTTATCGTAACGGTATAACTTCAGGTTATAGGGGTTGTTAACCTTTTATTTAACCTATTGAACATATAGCGATTTATGTGGACTAATAGGAATGATGATCACCCATTTGTGAGGAAATCTTCGTGGACCAAAATACCAATCAACTTATTGATAATTTATTTGCTCGCCTCAAGGATGTGGAAAAAAAAGGTGGAAGCCGTGACAGGAACGCTGAATCGCTGATTGAAAAGCACGTAGTCGCTCAACCATCAGCCCCTTATTACATGGCTCAAACAATGATCATGCAAGAAGCAACGATTAAACAATTGCACGCACGGTTAGAAGCACTGGAAAAGCAGATGCAACAGAACCAAAGCCATCAGGGCGGTTTTCTATCCGGATTATTCGGCCATCGCAATACGGCTCCCAGACAGACACCCCCGAATACAGCAGGTTGGAACTCACGCAATGCACAAGGTAATTACAACCAGCCACAATATGCACCTAACACGGGCTTTGGCCGGGGGAACAGCTTTTTAGGCGGAGCCCTGCAAACAGCAGCAGGTGTTGCCGGAGGCGTAGTTCTAGGCGATCTGATGATGGATATGTTTAGTCACCATCACCCGGAAGATGTCGTCAACATTATTAATGATAATCCAACACCCGATATGAATGATGCAACGGATCAGGGGGGATTCGACAATCAGAATCAATTTGCAGATGCATCAGATAACTGGAACGACCCGGGCTCATTCGATAGCGGTAACGGTGCCGACAATTTTGCTGACTCTGGCAATTTTTCAGACAATGGATTTGATGGTGATTTCGCGCCAGGTGGATTTGACAGTCCATATGAGGATGGTTTTGATGACGGATTCGGCGGTGACGATATGGGCGGTTTTGATGGATTCGACGACTTTAATAGCTAATTAATCTCAATTTAAAATAAGATGTCGGAATGAATGATTGAAGGTGGAGGATGTTGAAACTGCTCAACATCCTCCGTTGACTGAACAAATAACCAGATAAAAAAGATATTTATCATGATTCATGATGCCCCACTCGACCACAGGACATGGTCCAAAACCACTTATGAAGGCATTGAATTGCCTGTCTCTATATTAAAGCAAATAAATTTTGCAATTAATCTATAGCGTTCACTAAAGAACGCTATATCTTCTATTGATTATATCGGGTAGATATAAATAATGATTTAATGTGATCCAAATAACATTGATTCAAATAGATAATCAGATCAACATCATAGTTAGATATCTCAAATAAAAAATATGTGTTTTATATTTAATCCATACTATTTATATGGGTATATGACGATTCATTTTATCCCTAATCACAATTATAAATGAGCGGATTAATAATATATAAACTAGCCTTTATTATTTTTTCAATTCTTCTGATGATTAATCCTGAATAAAGTAAATTCTGTGATCTATATATCTACTATTTGGAGTCTTATTTTAAAAACGAGCTATTTTTTTAAAACCTGAATTAGTTGTGAAACCCGCCTGTTGATATTCTCGATCCCATAGGATGCATAACCAAAACAACTGTTCATCTTGCCTTGAACAGGCACCCATTCAGAGAAACATAATGGGTGTAAACCATAAACCTGGAGGCTCCCATGAGACAAGAAACACAACAAAATGAATCAGTAGTAGAAGCGATTGAACTGATACAACAAGCAAAAGCAGCTCAAAAAGTTCTAAAAACATTCTCTCAGGCTAAAATTGATGACATTGTTCTGAACATGGTAAGAGCCGCACAAGGTGAAACTGAACGACTGGCCAAAATGGCAGTCTTTGAAACTGGCTTTGGAAACATCGAAGATAAAATCACTAAAAATGAGTTTGCAGCCAATGATTTATACAACTACATCAAAGATCAAAAAACAATTGGTATTTTAAGCAAAAACCCTGATACCCACACATTAGAAGTCGCTGTCCCAATGGGGGTTCTAGCTGGATTAATTCCTTCAACTAACCCAACATCTACCGCTATTTATAAAGCGCTGATTGCCGTTAAATCAGGTAACGGAATTATTATGTCTCCGCACCCTTCGGCTAAAAACTGTATTCAGGAAACCATACGTATTCTGCATCAGGCCGCGGTAGAAGCCGGAGCCCCCGAAGGAATTATTGGTTGCATGACCAAACTGTCTTTAGAAGGCACCCAGGAACTCATGCACAACCGGGACACGGCTCTTATCCTCGCAACTGGCGGTGAAGCAATGGTCCGGGCCGCTTATAGTTCAGGTAATCCAGCGATTGGCGTCGGTCCGGGTAACTGCCCTGCATTCATCGAAAAAACGGCCAATGTTAAAGAAGCCATCAAAAAAGTATTTTTAAGCAAAACATTTGATAACGGTGTGATTTGTGCTTCCGAACAATCATTGGTTATAGAGCGCTCTATCGAAGAGCAAGTGAAAAAGGAAATTGCTCAACATGGTGGTTACCTGTTATCTGAAGAAGAATCAGAAAAACTCAGCCACGTACTGCTTCGCGACAATGGGACAATGAATCCTAAAATCGTTGGTAAAACAGCAATTTATGTTGCGAATTTATCAGGTCTTAGTGTACCTGACGATACAAAAGTATTAGTGTCTGAGCAAACCACAGTCAGCCACGAAAACCCTTACTCCCGTGAAAAACTAACCCCTGTTTTAGCCATGTATATCGAAGATAATAGTCAGGCAGCAATTAGTCGGTGCGTTGAACTTCTCACCAACGAAGGTAGCGGCCATACAGCATCCATTCACTCAGAAAATGATCAGGTTATTCAGAAATTTTCTTTGCAGGTTCCGGTTTCACGGTGTTTGGTCAATACCCCGAGTGCATTGGGAGCCATTGGTGCAACAACTGACCTTATCCCAGCATTAACTCTTGGTTGTGGTGCCGTAGGAGGCAGCTCAGTTTCTGATAATGTCGGGCCAGAGCACTTAATCAACATCAAAAAGGTTGTTTATGGCTTCGACTATATGGTGAGCCAGGTCGCATAAGACAACCAGAATTGATCAGCAAATCACCATCTTAAAATATGAGCTAAATTTCACAACTTAAACAAAATAAAAACAGAGTATAAATTGAATATATAAAGTTTCCTTTTGTTCAATTTATTTAGCAGAATATTTTCAGGTAAAGATTTGCTGATCAATATAGATGTGATTATTTAAATTAGCATATTAAATATCAAAATTTAAAACCACGAATAATAGCCAGACTGGAGACTAATTATGAAAACAATAATTTATATGTCACCGGTAATTTTAATAAAACAGGCTTATGTTGTAGATATAAATAATAATCTAATATTATTTAATCGACTGGCCAACAGTACATTTGATAGCTCATGTATTCTAGCCAATCCGCACTCTGCAACTCTCGGGAAAATACTTGATATTCTCACCGCGACCCTGTCAATGACATCGCGGTTCTTTTTTTGCAGATAGGTGGTTACTCATGTCTAAACTAATTTTAATCCTTAACTGTGGAAGTTCCTCTCTCAAATTCGCCGTGGTTGACCCCATATCTAGTACATCCTATCTGACGGGGCTAGCCGAATGCCTCTCATTGCCCCAGGCTCGCATCAGCTGGCGACTGGATGGAAGTAAGTTTGGTACATCACTTGAACCCTATGCCGATCATGAACAGGCATTAACATTCATGGTCAACACCATTCTGGCAGCAACCACAACAATGGCAGGCAGAATCTCAGCAATCGGTCATCGAATTGTTCATGGAGGTGAACATTTCACCCAATCGGCACTGATTAATGATGAGGTTTTAAAAAGGATTGAGGAATGTGCCACATTAGCGCCATTACATAATCCTGCCCATATTATCGGGATCAAAGCCGCCCAGAAAGCATTTCCTCAATTACAAAACGTCGCTGTATTTGATACAGCTTTCCACCAAACGATGCCTGAATCGGCTTATCTGTATGCACTGCCATATCAATTATACAAAAAGCACGGTATCCGCCGTTATGGTATGCATGGAACATCACACCGATATATTACGCGCCGAACAGCAACACTACTGAATAAGCCGGAAAGCCAAATCAATCTCATTAGTTGTCACCTAGGCAACGGTGCTTCAATTTGCTCGGTGAAAAATGGACAGTCTGTTGATACCTCCATGGGCCTCACCCCCTTGGAAGGTCTGGTTATGGGCACCCGTTCCGGAGATATCGACCCTGCAATTATCTTCCATTTACATGACAGTCTTGGTTATTCAGTCGAGCAAATCAATACCATGCTAACCAAAGAATCTGGCCTTCTCGGTTTAACCGAAGAAACATCCGACTGCCGATTCGTCACGGACAATTATGGTGAAAAAGAATCTGCGACCCGGGCCTTAGACGTTTTCTGCCACCGTCTGGCCCGGTACATCGCAGGTTATATCACCTCACTAGATGGATGCCCTGACGCCATTGTCTTTACAGGTGGCATTGGTGAAAACGCGGCATTAATCCGCCGTCATGTGCTCGACCGGTTGTCTTTTCTCGGTATTGAAATTAATTCGGAACTCAACCTCGCAGCATGTTCTGGTGCAGAAAGTGTGATCACCACATCTGACAGCCGGATACCAGCATTGGTCGTACCGACCAATGAAGAGCTCATTATCGCAGAAGATACAGCACGATTGGCCGTGATTTAAATCACCGTTCACAGCCAATAAAACGAATCATGATCGGCCAAAGCCGATCCTATTCAGGCAAAACTATTGACGTTGGTTCATCGGAAAAAACATGATGCACCACACATTCGCCAATCGATTGCCCATTAGCGGAGGAATTCATTATGTCTCGCATTATTATGCTTATTCCAGTTGGAAGCGATGTTGGTTTAACCAGTGTCAGCCTGGGTATGCTCCGTGCTATGGAAAATAAAAAACTGAATACCGTTTTCTTTAAGCCAATTGCGCAACCCTGTTTTGATGATCAACAGCCCGATCTCACCACCACTACGATTGATATCAACAGTCATCTGAATGTCGTTGAACCATTCTCTATCTCAGAAGCTGAAACCTTAATTGGTGACGGTCAGATGGATATATTGCTGGAAAACATTGTAGCTCGCGCCCAAACTGCTATTCAAACCAGTGATGTTGCCTTAGTTGAAGGCTTACTCGCCACCCATAAACACCCGTTTGCCAATCTGATAAATGATAGTATTGCCAAAACTTTAGGTGCTGAAATTGTATTTGTCATCGCGCCCGGAATGGATAGCCCAGATCAGCTTAAAGATCGGATTAAAGTCGCCTATGCAGGCTTTGGAGGCCCACAAAACAAACAAATCGCAGGGGTCATCATCAATAAATTCAATGCACCAGTCGATGAACAGGGCCGTGTGCGCCCAGATTTACTCGATAACGGTTATACCCCTGAACATTCCCCGGCTGAAATGTTACAAGTCATCAATACCAGTCCGATCCGCACATTAGGATGCATCCCCTGGAGTGATACACTGATCACCCCCCGCGTTGTCGATGTAGCCCGATATCTAAATGCAACGATTATCAACGGTGGTGATTTAAACCACCGCCGCATTCGCAGGATTGTCTTTTGTGCCCGCTCGATACCTCATGTGATGGAACAGGTTCAGCCCGGAGCGTTGCTTGTCACAACGGCTGACCACCCGGATATTATTATTGCAGTCTGTCTGGCCGCTATCAGTGGGGTTAAAATTGCAGCGATATTATTAACTGGTAACACGGCTCTCCCCGATTCAGTGCTTAAGTTGTGTCAACGGGCTCTGGATCACGGATTACCAGTGCTCAGCGTCAAAAACACCACCTGGCAGACTTCACTGGCTCTGCAAAGCTTTGGTCTGGAAATGTCAGCTTATGATGCATCTCGTGTTGAACAGGTCAGTGATTATATTTCAAGTCATATTGATAAATTTTGGCTCAATTCATTAAGAGATGCGCCAGAGTTCTCAGGTCAGTTCAGCCCACCGGCATTTCGCTATGAATTAACCGAACGTGCCCGCTCAGCCGCTAAACGGATCATTTTGCCTGAAGGGGATGAGCCAAGGACAATACAGGCTGCCGCCATTTGCGCCGAACGGCAAATTGCCGAATGTTACCTGTTAGGGAACCCAGATAAAATATTGCAGGTTGCACATCAAGAAGGCATTACTCTCGGTGCTGGCGTCACCATTATCGATGCCGATGCCGTTCGTGAGAATTATATCACACGCCTGGTAGAACTGCGTAAACACAAAGGAATGACAAGTGAAGTTGCCCGTAAAAAATTACAAGATTCAGTCTTCCTTGGTACGATGATGCTGGAAAATGATGAAGTCGACGGACTTGTCTCCGGGGCCGTTCATACCACGGCGAATACGATTGTTCCACCATTTCAAATCATTAAAACCGCACCAGATGTCTCTACCGTATCATCTGTATTCTTTATGCTGTTACCTGATCAGGTATTAGTCTACGGCGATTGCGCCATTAACCCGAATCCAACCGCAGAACAACTGGCAGAGATTGCCATTCAATCAGCTGATTCGGCTCAGGCGTTTGGAATTGAACCGCGCGTTGCGATGATTTCATATTCGACCGGCACATCAGGACAAGGTGCAGATGTTGAGAAAGTTCGTGAAGCCACTCAGATTGCTCAGCAAAAACGTCCGGATCTGCTCATCGATGGACCATTGCAATATGATGCAGCGATCATGGAAAGCGTCGCAGCATCGAAAGCCCCCGACTCCCCTGTCGCAGGTAAAGCAACGGTCTTTATCTTCCCAGACCTTAACACTGGTAATACAACCTACAAAGCAGTTCAACGCTCAGCCGATTTAGTCTCGATTGGTCCGATGCTTCAAGGGATGCGCAAACCGGTTAATGATTTGTCCCGCGGAGCCTTAGTCGATGATATCGTCTACACCATCGCACTCACCGCGATTCAGGCCAAACAAGCCGATGAAGCGATGCTTGAAGTTCCAGAGGAGATCTGTGCATAACAAAGACTATCTCTTATAAGAGATAGTCCCTGAATAAGGAGCCCGGTTGCTTTTTGTCTCTCATGTCCCTGACACAACTTGAGATAAGATAAAAAGTAATCGGGTTTTTTATCATGTCAGAGAGTTTATACAGAAATAGTTCCTACGGTCCAAGGGGGAATATCTGGATGAAATGCTTATCGATAAGAATGGAAAGTTTTCCTTTCCATTCTTCAGTAGGTTTTACCAAGCTGAAATTGCTTAGGTGTTACCCCATACTCTTTCTTAAACAGTCGAATAAAGTGAGAAATATTTTCAAAACCGACTTCATAAGCCGTATCTGTCACCGATAGGTCACTCAGATACTTCCTTGATTTTTTCAATCGAAGTTTCGTCATGTAATCTTTAGGGCTTTGGTCGGTGATCAGCTTAAATTTCTGGCTAAAGCTGGAAAGCGACATATTCACGGTTTCAGCAATTTCAGAAATCGTCATGTAGTGGCCATCTGATGAATTCATCATTCGGATTGCCTGATTGATCGGATGGTTCTGATGGTGATAAATGATGTCGTAACACCCTTTAATTTTGATCAATTCATAGATGATTTCCTGGCAAGTCAGATCCAGAAGAAACCGAATATTCGGATCTTTTTCTTCAATAATTTCCTGAATGCGTTGATGTAATACACCAAGCCTGGGTGTGACTTTTTCATGAAAAAATGTTGAATATTCAATATCTTTAGCGACGGAAATATCTAAGTGATCTGAAACTTTCTGACTGACATTATCAATCAATCGACCATTGAATTCATAAACCAATGCTTGAGTATATTCAGACATTGACATATAGACATTCGAATGCGGCGGAAGTAATACAAAATCGCTCCGATTATACTCAAACCGTTCAGAACGATTAATACTGACCTCTTTCTCTCCCTCAATAATCGTACACAGCCTTGGCGCATCATAAGAGCGGTACTCATCACTAAAATGTTTAGGAAGGTCATAGTACAGCAAATTAACATTATCGGTCGGTAGCGAATATTGTGTCTCATCTATCCGACTAAAACTCTGAATTTTATCCATATACACCTCAGATTAGGTCAGATGAAAGATCACCAGTTCCCAAGCAGGAGAACCAAACAACATCCTATTGAGTATGGATCATAACAAAATTTAACCAGAACACTTTGATCTCCGCCATGAATTGCTCTATTTATGTACAATTTGAAAAAACTCTGTTGCTATATTGAAACGGTTGTGAAACACAAATTACTCATTAATGACATAATAAGGTAATACCAACCAAACCAGTGAATCAAAATACGAACTGTATTCGGTCAACAGGCGCAGCTCATTTTATCCATCGATCACCCACATTATAAGCTAATAATCAAAACGTTAAATTCAGCAAATACATCATTCTTTCAATAAAAATGAATTGGGTAACCCTGCTCGACTCTAAAAATTATACGTATTTTATGCATGTCAAACCAAATCGCTTCAGTAAACAAAAGGAATTTAACATCCTATTTCAGATAGTTTTTTTATGAATTCTCCTCGATGATTCCATAAGCATAATCACGAGATAGCTTCACTGATATTCTGTTTCTCCCATTAAACTAAGAAAGAACAACCAATAAAAATTACATATTTATTAAATGGTTACTTTAATAGTCTACCTATAATGGCTGATCCACTTCGCAAATTTTATTGAAAATCATTATGGATAATGATCACATTTACTCTCACAAAAGCTCACTGTTTAATGACATATATCGCATTAAATTATGAAAGTTAATTTTCAATTTCTGTCATTACTAAAATATAAGTAAATAGATTCAGTAATAATTGGTCATTAAAAGACATCGATAAATTTTACATATTTTCACCTTCATAAAATGCATCAACATGCATAACAACTGGGATTTCAAGCCGTGATCAATCACCTGTAATAAAAAATGGATTCTACGATGATTTGGGAGAAGAACACATGTCATATTGCAGATTACTCACAAAAAAACACATAAAAACCAGCCTGATTACATTTGCTGTCATCTCAGCAATAAACGGATGTTATGTAAAAACAGTTCAAAGCCATTACCAGGAGAATTACCGCCCACAGCTCCAGTTTTCCCCAGCAAAATACTGGATGAACGATCCAAATGGGTTAGTTTTTTACAATGGTGAATACCATATGTTTTATCAATATAACCCAAATGGAAATAGTTGGGGGGATATGTCCTGGGGACATGCAGTTAGTCACGATAAAATTCACTGGGAAACACTTCCTATTGCATTAACCGTGAAAAAAGATGAGGAAGATGAGGCTACTGAGATGTTTTTCTCTGGGAGTGCGGTCGTTGATGCTCGCAATACCAGTGGGTTCGGGACAAAAGATAACCCGCCGATGGTCGCCATGTATACCAGTAATTACCCGCAAGCCATCACATTATATAACGGGAAAAAAATTCTGGCGGGAATGCAGGCTCAGTCAATTGCCTACAGCCTCGATAAAGGCCGTACCTGGATCCAATATGCGAACAATCCGGTGATCGAAAAACCGCCTGCATTTCCTATCAATTATGAAAGTGAATACAAAAACTTCCGTGACCCCAAAATGTTCTGGTCAGGAAAATACAATAAGTGGATTATGGTCGCGGTGTTAGCCAAACAACATAAAGCGCTTTTCTATGAGTCGCACGATCTGGTGAACTGGCACTTTATGAGTGAATTTGGTCCAATGAATGCCGCAAATGGACTTTGGGAATGTCCTGATCTGTTTGAGCTACCCATCGATGGCCATTTAGCCCATAAAAAATGGGTTCTCATCATTAATATCAATCCAGGAGGACCAGCAGGAGGTTCAGGATCACAATATTTTATTGGCGATTTCGATGGAACCCGTTTCGTTGCCGATAAAGAGAGTCAATATGATAATACCCCTCCGTTCGGTAACCTCATCGAGAATTTTGAAGGAAGTTACGACTCTATCGCCTGGACAGCAACAGGGGATTTCCCGGGCCAATATCTGGCTTATGGAAATCAAACCGGACAGCAAGGTGTTAAAAATTATCAGGGCAACAAAATTTTAAATACGTATACGGCAGTTCCCGGCAGCGATTCAGCCAACGGCTCTGATACACCGACCGGAACCATTACCTCACCATCATTTACTATCCAGAAAAAATATATCGATTTCATGATTGGTGGAGGTAATCACGCACATAATCCTGCACAATCTGTTTCGACAGAAACCAGTATCAACTTACTAATCCACAATAAAGTTGTTCGCAGTTCAACAGGCACAAACACTGAAACGATGAGCTGGCGCTCCTGGAATGTAGCTGCATTTTTGGGAAAACGGGCGCAAATTCAGGTTATCGATCAGAACACCGGAAGCTGGGGGCATATCCTGCTTGATCATATCATCCAAAGTGATGCCCCAAAAATCACAGCAAACTGGTCAGATTTCGGCTCTGACTTCTATGCAGCCTCATCCTGGAATAACGTTCCCAATGACAAACGTCTCTGGGTAGGCTGGATGAGTAACTGGAGTTATGCCGGAAATATTCCGACATCCCCTTGGCGGGGAACACAGACGTTTATCAGGGAGCTGGAACTGCAAAAAATCAATGGCCGCATTCGACTAACTCAAGTTCCTGTTCACGCCTTCAATCAATTACGTAGGCAAATGTTATTCCATCACCAAAGAGCAATAATGATCAATTCAGATGATACGTTATTATCCAATCACCAGATCAAAGCAAAAGTATTTGAAATTCAGGCAACCCTTAATCCGGCAGGCGCAGACAATATAGGTTTTAAAATCCGCACCAACGGACAAGGACAAATCACACGTGTAGGTTACGATGCACTGGCAGGAACCGTGTATATCGATCGAACCCATTCGGGTGACAGCTCATTTTCAACGACATTTGCGACCCGGCATAATGCACCGGTTACATTAGAAAAAGATGGGAAACTCAACCTGCGAATTATCGTCGACACATCATCGGTTAGCGTGTTTGCCGATAAAGGTGAAGTGGTTCTGACCGATCAGATTTTCCCTGACCCAAGCAGTACCGGCATGGATATGTTCAGTGAAGGAGGAAGTGCATCCATTGAAGGATTAACGATCTGGAAACTAAATTCGATATGGACTAAAAAATCAAATCCGTAATTTTCAGACCAGTCGTACATACAACCATCTAATGTTAAAGCTGGTTGTATGCACGGATTATTTCTCGGGCATGCTGACATTTGGCGACAGTTTTTACTGTTTATTTAGACAAGACAAGTTCTGTGCCATGTAACAATCGATACAAATCAGGACCAAACGATGAATAAATAAACAGCAAACATTGTCCTTTGGCTCATTGATACGCATTTTGTGCTTCGTTGCGGCCAGCTCTCTTAGAATACGAAGCTTCACTGCCCACGTTGAACCCAAAACACGTTTCATTTAAACAAAATTCAATCACCCAAGACAACTCTAGTGACGACTTAACGAGTAAAGCCGTTCAGAGGATTGCTGAGACACTTCACTGAGTTGACTCAAATCTTTCGCTGTTGCAGCATTTTCTTCATTGATTGTTTTGATCCCTTCCGCTAACTGATGAATTTCACTACTGACACTGGCCTGCTCACCCACAGCAGCAACAATCTGAGATGAGCTCTCTGAAATAGAGTGAAAAACATTCATAATTTCTCTGAATCCATCAATCACCTGTTCAGAACGTGTCACAGAATCTTTCGAGAAACCATGCGCCTGTTCAATAATGTCTACCCCCTGTTTCGCGGATACCTGCAATTGCTGAATAACCGACTCAATCTCTGATGCCGATGTTTGCGAGCGCCCGGCAAGGGTGCGAACTTCATCAGCAACCACAGCAAAACCTCTCCCTTGTTCTCCCGCCCGAGCAGCTTCAATTGCTGCATTTAATGCCAGCAAATTGGTTTGCTCAGCGATTCCTTTAATCACATCTAGCATGGTTCCCATCTGACCTGCATCGTCAGCAAGCTGATTGATCATCGTTGCCGTTTTTTGCAGCTCCTGCAACAGATGCAGACTGGCTTCATTATTAGCCGTCACATCCTGCATCCGTGCATCAATGAGCTGCTGGGTCTGCTCAACCGATAAGGACGTATGTTGAGTCGTCTGAGCCACTTCCTCAGCACTACTCGCCATTTGCGTAATCGCACTGGCCAGCATGGTATTATCATTGAGTTGTTTATCAGATCGAACCATCAACGATTGCGCCAGCCCATGAAGATTCTGAGCATTTGTTCTGGCCTTTGTTGCCTCGTCAGTTATCTGCTCAAATAGCTGGCTCAAATGATGACCATAGTCATTCACAGCCTGCTTCAAAAGACCAATTTCATCATGACGCTGAATGACCAGTGTTGCAGACGTTCCACCCTGAGTAAGATGATAAATTTGCGAAGTCGTTTGGGTAATCCATGACATCACCTGACGGGCATAGAAAATCAAAACTGCACAGAATATCAATAACATCGGAATAATCGTTAAATAAAGACTCCATGCCATATCAAAGACAGGTTGCATCACGACATTAAGTGGCAAAACAATACCAACTTTCAAACCATATTTGGGAAGGCTGACAATCGATAAAAACGATTTCTCGCCCGGGATCACCCCTTGGGGGAGACGCACTAACGGCCTGCCACTTTGAATTGCATCAAGTAATGACTGTAACTTATGATCCTGATTAGCTAAAGTCGCCAGAGACTTCATATCAATCGACTGTCTGCGAAAGTCGGGGAAGCTAATAATCTGATTGTGGCGACCCAACAAGAAACCATACCCTTTCGAGATTTTATTTTGTTGACGAAGCATTTGATTCAAACCCTGCAACACCATATCCGTTGTTGCAACACCCCAAAATTGTCCACTCCGGTGAATAGCCACCGTGCAGGTAATCATTGCCGTCCCACTTGCCGGGTCGGTATAGGCATCTGACCAGCTACATTCCCCCGGAGAAAGTTCTCGTCCAACGGTATACCAGCTTTCATGGTGATACCCATTGCCAGAAGGATCATTGTAATTATTGATCAGTTGTAATTTACCTTGAGCATCTCTTCCCCAGAAAAATGAATGACGATCGACATTCGCTTTAAATGCATCGGGTTCTGGCCAAACGCCACCACCAGCAATTCTCATATCTTTAAACTGATTAATTTCATGAGGTAATAGTGTTTTAAAAAGATGATCATCAAGAGGAAGATGTGCAGCCAGAGCCGCTGTACTTCGGGTCAGAACAGCCCCACGCATCAATGTCGTTCGAATCTGATTGGCCATCGATTCCACCCGAACAGATTCTTTCTGTTCAGCTTCTCTTTGCATAATTGGTAACACCAGGGTCTGGATAACACCGTAAATCACCAGGATAGCAACCACTAATAAGGCGGTACTCATATAAACCGCTTTCGTCCTGATCATCAGTGACTTACCCATAAGATACTCCTTATCAATTTTTAACTTACTATCTAAATTATTAGCAATATATGTGCCATAGAACACACTATTTAGGATTCAAGGTTGACAAAAGTAATCTTATAAACTAATGGAGTATCGGATAAGCTACGCAAAAAGGCAGGATTTAACATGGTAATGATGAAAGGCTACATTCGGTAGCCCTTTAGTAACCATCAGATTCAATGATGCGGCAGGTGCAGACTGAGTTCTCCGGGAGCGACATCCTTAAATTGAATAGGCGTTCCCTGAATAGCCGTTAATACAGCCTGGCGAATGGACATTCGTCCAATCACCGGGTGAGGTTTCATCGATGATATTTTCGGATCAGAATATTCAATAAAACATCCCGTTTCATGAGCAATCTGCTCTAATATAGCATCCATACGTTGAAAATCACGGCTACCAAGATCATAAGAATAAATCTGATTGCACCGGTCATGAGACTGAACCGGAACAAAAGTGGTCGATGGGTTTTTTTTAACGCTTGAGCAACCGACAAGCATAACAACAAATATGACTTCGAACCCTTTTTTCAAGTATTTCATAACGTTTTTATACAAACCTCAATGCTTCATAAAGACGATGAATGATAGTGGCTTAAAATGAGCAAATTGAACATATCTCTTATCAAATTTAGGCACCTTATTCAGGCAGTTAACAACTAAAGGTTTAAAGACAAGAAGAAAGAATCAATCAAGCGATGCCATCAAGCCAGAGGTTTTCGTGCTACAAACTCAGCGACATCACCCAGTCCTGTATGATTAATACCTTCTGTCAACATGCGCCGATTTTGACGACTCAACAAAACGTCGAACGATGAAAAATCACGCTCTAATTCTGATAATTTAACTAACATATCAAGCTGTTTGGGCCCGCCGGTTCCTAAACTCAACTGCTGTGGTGTATATGCCTGATAGATCAAAAAGCCGCCGGGGCCAAGGTGAGATACCATCTGGCGGTGAAGCGCCTGACGAACAGATAACGGAAGATGACAAAAAATCATGACCATCAGCTGATATGTCTTCCTGAATGGATAATGACCTAAATCCGCAACATCGTACGTTAATTCAACCTGTGATTCACAGGCAAGCTGCCTCGCTTTATCACGGGCAACGGATGAACCATCGACAGCATGCACATGATGTCCTAATCCTGCTAAAAAGACACTATTACGCCCTTCTCCTTCACCTAAACACAACACATCTAAAGGATCCCCGGGCAACCATTGGCGGCATTGTTCAACTAAAAATTCGCTGGGCTGACGTCCATATACATAGGTTTCTTTAGCAAAAATTTGATCCCACATCATGTTCACCTGTTATTTTAGATAATACTAATATACATGATGTTCAAATCAGACTTCAATACTCTTATCTATGAATCACTATGCCCTGCCCAAACGCGCCGTTTAAACCGCAAATTTTTTCAGCAAACTCACATCCTTTTTTAAGACTTTCATCTATGCATTGAGACGATGCCCCTTTTTGTAGATAGTTCATTAAGAATGCGCAAATAAACGCATCACCGGCCCCCAGTGTATCAACCGGTGTAATGGGTTTAGGTGAATACCGAATCATCTGATAACCATCCCAGGCAATAACATCATCACTTGCCCGAGTCGCAATGGCTACAGAGCATCCATTGGCATGAGCCTGCTGTAAAATTTTCACAGTCTGTTGCTCAGAGTAGTCACTGCACGAAAAGAAACCAAAATCAATCATTGAACACAGCCGTAAAGCCGCTTTGAGATCAAAATCATCGGAAAAATCATATGAAACCAATACACCAAGAGTCTTCAAAAACGCCAGTTGATCATCCATATAGCCGTAACATCCGCAATGAGCCAAGCTAAAAGATGTCAGATAATCAGAGTATTCCCGGATAAATGACATGGATGTCTGTTGCGCAATTCCACCGGCATTTGAACCTAAAAAGACCCGTTCACCCTGCTCGATTGTTAAACGCGCATAGCCATTTTCACCAGGCACTTGCTTACACAGGGAAAAATCCACATCCAATCGCCTAAGCTGCGTCTGAATAAAATCTGCAATCCCATCGTTACCAAATACACCGACATAGGCCGAATCGATCCCTAACATATGAGCATATACACTAAAATTCAGTGCATTACCTCCAGGATACATCATCTGACAATGTTCATAGCAATCTGCAACATTATCGCCAATTCCGACCACTTTCATCATGACTCCTTACCTATTCAGACCAAATAAGATGATACGGCTCTTAGCCGGATCAATAGTCAACAAGCCCCATATAACGTCTGGTTTCCAACGGATGATGACGACTTATTGCCAAAGCACTTCGGTACTCACAGGATATCTGATAAAACAGCAGTGGATTAAAATAATCAACGACTGCAGTATCGATGACACCCAGACCTAATATTTGAGCATCAATCACTTCATATTTTCGCGCATAGCGTTCTAAGAACCGTTCCACACGCTCATCGAGCACACGAGTCTTGCCAACATTTTTAAGCAAAATAAACATTCTGTGTTCATCGGTAATTTCAAGGGGACCATGGAAAAACTCGCCACTATGAACCACTGATGCATCAAGTCGTTGCATCTCCATGAGCGAACAGATAGCTAAACCATATGCGTGTCCAAACGAAGCACCACTAGAAAGAATGTAATACAGAGATTCCTGGCGATACTGTTTGGCAAATTCGAAACATCGGGATCTGATTTGCCGACAGGCCTTATCAACAATTGAATCGATATTAGCCATCGCCCGACGAAATGCAGCTGAATGTTCATAACCTTCAACCTGCTCCAATACTGATACCACTAATTTCAAAATAATCGCCATTGGCTGATCAACAATCCGACTTTCATCTCCCCAAGGATAGGTAATATGGCAATCACTATATTCTGCAACAGAGGCACTGGTATTGTGTGTCAGCGTTATGACCTTTGCCTGACGCTGCTTTGCTAAACATGCAGAGGCAACTACTTCTGGTGTATTGCCCCCATGTGAGCATACGATAACCAATGACCTTTCAGTCAAACTTTTCGGAGGGACATGAACAAATTCATTCGCTGTATATAAAAAAGGCCGAAGCATAACCGCTTCAGTCTCGAGCAAAAATCTGGCCGGATACATATCGACTAATGAACCGCCACATGCAACAAGAAAAAGTTGTCTGCAATGCCGGTAAGACCCAGAAGACAGTGTACGGCGAATTTCGTCGATATGACTCATACGCAATTCCCTATTATATTTTTATCATTATCCTATAAAAAAGAGTGTGTTAGATTCATTGGCACATCATATGAGGATGATTACCGCCAGACAGAAGCTACCATTTAGAACAGGTGTGATAACGAGTGATTAATTGAACGCAGCCCAATAAAAAATTGGGCAAAATACAAACTTACACTTCGATATGCTTAACAAAAAAAGTGGCAGAAATCTGCCACATGAAATCGCTTGTTACTTTTTATTAATGACCATTAGAGCACGCTCTGAGTCAGTTTTGCCTGTTACTTCACCTAAAACGATTCAACGTACTGTATTTCTCACTTTATTATCACAGCACGCCTTATTCAGGCCGCTTATTATTTATACTTATCACACCCCACCATAAACAAACGTGATATAGCAGACTTAACTGCCATAGACATTAAAATCGAAATACCGATGGGCAATTTTCTGATAAATTCCATTATGCAAAATGGCTGTAATAGCCTGATTAAAGCGCTGCCTTAACTGAATATTTGACTTACGAAATCCGATCCCTGTACCTGGGCCAAAAATCACTTCATCATAAACACGTTTACCAACTAACTGAAAATTTTCCCCTTGAGGCTTCGTCAGAAAACTACGCTCAGCAACAATAGTATCATCTAGAGCTGCATCTAAACGCCCATTTACCAAATCAGCAAAAATAGCCTCTGAACTACCATAAGTGATCATTTGAACACCTTTTGGCTGCCAGTATTTACGAGCGTATCTTTCAAACACAGACCCTTGCAATACGCCGACACGCTTCCCTTCAAGCGATTGAGCATTTGGCCGTAAAGCACTCCCTCTGGGAGCAATCAGATGAACCGGGGTATTAAAGATTTTATCGCTAAAACTAATCTGTTTTTCACGGGTTTTTGTTATGGATAGAGATGAGATAATCGCATCAAATTTTCTGGCTTTAAGCGCCGGAATAATGGAATCAAAACTATTTTGAACCCACTGACATTTCACATGTATTTGAGCACACAATGCATTTCCTATATCAATATCAAACCCAGCTAGTTTTCCATTTGCTTTAAGATATTCAAAAGGCGGATAGGTTGGGTCCACACCGATACGAATCACTTTCGCCTGCACCACCGATGCAACGAACGCCAGATAAACTGTCATGACGATAAATACAGCTCGTTTCATACATATTCCTTCATCTATAACGTCTGCATAATTTCCAGGATATATACGAGCATGATGCAAAATATTCAATAATGAATGACAAAATTATCAAAAATGGTCTAAATTAGATCAATAACAAAATAATAGTCTATCGATAGTTAAAGATGCTTTTTGTAGGAATGGTCACTCAATATAACGTCAACTCTCCCAGAAATATCCTCTGGATCACATAACCTCCCGTTTCATATAAATTAGACCATTTTACAAAATTAGTGATCCATCAACTGATCGAAAAGAGCACACAATGCATGGGTTTTATCAGGCAACATCCCGAGCTTATCAAGGGCTTTTGCAATTACTTGTACAGCCGGACTATCGACCCGGAACCAAATTACCTGCCGAACGATATCTGGCCAATCAGCTTCATGTCAGTCGAATGACCCTTCGAAAAGCAATTGATCAATTACAACGAGAAGGTGTATTAGAACGTCGCCCGAATCAGGGCACTTTTGTCCGCCCAGCCATGGTCGCAAGGCCTGTTGCATCCTCTATCGGTTATGGAATGAGCTGGATTACTCAAATCAACGGAGCACTTCCTCAAAGTCGGCTTCTCTCATTTCGTTATACCAGAGCAAGCCAACAAATGTCAGAGCTACTTAAAATTCGAAAAAACCAATCCTTGGTTGCTATCAAACGCCTGCGCCAAGCCGATGATACACCAGTATGTTTGGAGATCAGTTATCTTCCGGCAGAACGTGTCCCAGGGTTACAAGAGGATGATATAAGAGGAGGTTGCTCTCTCTACCGACTATTACAAAATCGCTATCATATCTATTTTGGCGGTGATAGTGGTCAAATTCGTCTGGAAATACTGAGCGAAGAAGACGCCCGCTTTTTAATATTACCCGAGGATCATCAAGCATTAGTTTATCGTGGACTCATCTGTGATACGCACCATAATCCCATCGAGTACCTCGTATCCATTAATCATCCTAAACTGGTCGCATTTCGCTTTAGCCACCAGCCTACCGATTAATATAACCTAACCCCGGAATAAAGAGACCTTTTCAGCTAAGGATTAAGCTCAGGTTGAGGTCAATATGAATTTTGCCAACTGGCGCACAAAAATAATATTTTTGTCAATATAATTGGTTATATTATGAGCACTATCTAATAATATAATTAGGAATATCTAGATGCTAACGTATAGCAAAACCACTCTTTTATTAATTAGTGGATTCACCTGCGCATTTTCCGGCGTAGCCTCAGCAACTCTCACCGCACCACAAAAACTTCAGGTTCCACCTTTATCTTCGGATGCCCACAGCATCGTACTCACATGGAAAGCGCCAGCAAATACGTCTCAGATAGCAGATTATCGAATTCTCCAGAATAACAAAGTCGTCGCCACTGCCTTAAAAAGTAGTAAACAACACGCCCCGGCCAGGGCTTATATTGACGCATTTTATAAACGTGACAGCACAGATTTTGCCAAACAAATTGTCTGGGAAAGTGCCACAATCGATAATCTCAAACCCAGTCACTCTTATCAATTTCAAGTGAGAGCCGTTGATAAAAAAGGGAACTACTCACCGCTGAGTCAATCCATTACTGTTACGACTACAGCCAAGCCGACAGTCCTAAATATCACAAATTTCGGAGCCAAGGGGGACGGGAAAACACTCAACACCGATGAAATTCAAAATGCCATCAATGCCTGTACCAATGATAATTGTGAAGTCCTTATTCCTAAGGGGACATTTAAAACCGGCGCCTTATATCTTAAAAGTAATATGACTTTGTATCTGGCTAAAGGAGCTATTTTGCTGGGTTCAACCAATGCCAGTGATTATCCCTCAACCTATAAACTGTACACATATTCCAAAACAAAGCGTCCAGCATCACTTATCAATGCCATTGATTCAACGAATCGTAAAGCAGGTACATTTAATAACATTCGTATCGTTGGACATGGAGTCATTGACGGCAATGGTTGGAAACACAGCAGCAGTACCTACAAAGATACATTAAATCAAACTCATCCTAACTATCTGAAAAGCAACAGAAGCCGCTATAAAAAAGATGGGATACTGGCTAAAAACCAAGTTGATCAAGCCATCACCGATGGCTTATCTCTTAAAATTGCCTATGGACAGATGCGCTCTAGCCTGATGACCTTAAGGGGCGTCAACCACCTTTATATTGCTGGCATTACCGTCCAAAATCCGGCTAATCATGGCATCATGGTGTTAACCAGTAAAAATATCGCCGTAAATGGGGTAACTTTCAGAACCTATGATGCCAACAATGGTGACGGCATTGAGCTGGGAAACAGTAGCAATGCAATGGTTTTCAACAGCTACTTTGATACCGGGGACGATAGCATCAATTTTGCAGCAGGAACCGGACAACTTGCGACAAAACAACCCGCGATGAAACAAGCTTGGTTATTTAACAACTTCTTCCATCACGGCCATGGAGCTGTCGTTATAGGAAGTCATACCGGAGCAACCATCACCAATATTCTGGCTGAAAACAATGTGGTAGACGGCTCAAATATTGGCCTTCGAGCTAAAAGTAGTAAAGTCATTGGCGGTGGAGCCAGCCAAATTGTTTTTCGCAATACAGCAATGGCCAATCTGGTTCGCAATGCCGTCATTGTCACGCTCAAATATAGTGACTCAAATGCATCGATAGATTATCCGGCAGCGAAAACATCAGCTCACTTTGAAGATTTTGAGGTTCGCCATGTGACTGTTGCAGGAACAACCGGTAAAAAACCTTCCATTAAAATAACCGGTGACAGCACACATAATATCTGGAATAAACAAATCAATTTTGATGATGTGAAACTCGATAATGTGATGCCAACCGATATTAACGATCTAAAAAATAGCCACTTTAATCAGGTTGTTTTTACCAATCTAAAAAAAGGCAAAACTGCTTGGAAATTCAGTGAGGTAGATTCGGTAACTGTCGATGGTAAAACCGTAGATTAATCATCGATAAAAGAAACATCCCCCGACTTGAAGCAAGTGTAACTAAGTCGGAGAAGACAATCTTAATTCGGGTAAAAAAGCCGTTTCCCGAATTGAGGTTATTTAATTCCTGAGAAACCGAAACTGCGTATAAACTGCTTCTGAAATAACAGAAAAGCAATCACCAAAGGAGCGCAAACCATTAATGTACCCGCACTCACCAGCCCCCAATCCCCCCCTGATTCTGCTCCCATCGCAAATGAAACCAGTCCAATCGTCAGCAACTGTTTGCTGGGATCACTTAAGACCATCAAAGGCCACAGATATTCATTCCAGTGATACGTCACACTCACTACAGCAAATGCCAGCATTGCGGGTCTTGCCATAGGAAGCAACACATACCAAATCACCTGCCACCAGCAGGCCCCTTCCAAAATAGCAGCATCTTCCAGTTCTTTAGGGATATTTAAAAAGGTCTGGCGCATCAGAAAAATTCCGATCCCTGATGCAAAATAAGGCATCATTGCCCCAATTAATGTATCCAGCAGCCCCATCGATTTTAAGGTTAGCAAATTAGGCACCATCACCATCACTGGCATAATCATCATCTGCATTAAAAAGCCATAAAACAGAAATTGCTTTCCGGCAAACTCATAATAGGCGAAAACATAGCCAACAATGGTGATTGCCACTAACTGGACAACCAGTGTCCCAAACGTAAAAAACAGAGTATTCGCATACAACTGGATCCAGTCAGCACTCTCCCATGCCTCCTTAAAATGGCTCAGTGTAAACGGCGTATTTGGAATCAATGATGCCATCTGCCCATTAAAAAGGGTTTCGCCAAAAGAAGATTTAACCATCCACAATATCGGGGATAGCCACAAAATTGCCAGGCAACTTAAAAGTAAAATGCCAAGCCAGACTCCAACAGGTATTGCTTTAATGATGCGCATAATGAGTCCCTTTCTCCAGCAACCGTAAATTAACCACCGTCACGCCTAACAGCACCACAAGCATCACTAACGTTGCAGCAGATGCTTTACCATAATCATTGGTTTGAGTCGCTAATTGGGTAATGTAATACAGGAGTGTATTAGTTGCCTGATCCGGCCCCCCCTGAGTCATCACAGCCACATGATCAATCTGGGTCACAGCGTAAATAAAGGCAATGGTTACCACAAAGTTAATCGTCGGGCGCAGCAGTGGCAAAGTGACATGCCAGAACACCTGAAAGCAATTGGCACCTTCCATCCGGGCGGCTTCTTTCACATCATCAGGAATCGCCTGTAATCCCGCCAGGAAAAAAAGCATGTAATAACCGGTAAATTTCCAGACACCTAACACCGCTAATGAAATAAGCGCACTGCTCTTAAGTCCCAGATAGTTATTATTCATCCACCCAAATATCTGACTTAAGTAGTAATCAAGCAAACCGATAGACGGTAAATAAACAAAAAGGAACAGTGTCGCAACACTCACCAAAGGCAGCACCATCGGCATAAAAATCACAGCCCGCAGAAATTGGTTAAAACGATTATTCCGGGTCAGAATCAAAGCAAGCCCTAATGCCAATAACAAACTAGGGATCAACGTCATCAAAATATAAAGCACATTGTTATAACAGGCTGTCCAGAAAACCGGATCGGTAAATAACCGTTGATAGTTTCCCCACCCGGAAAACACGGTATGTTCGGTCAACCGGGTATCGTACAGGCTATCAAAAATCGAACGTACCAATGGCAGGTAAGTAAATAACCCTAAAAAAATCAATGTCGGCAGCATTAACAGATATGGACGAACACGCGAACCCATGAGCTCTCCTCAAAAAGCCCGCAGGGTCTATTTAACTTTAGTGATATTTTCATTTGAACCTTTTTCATTGCAGCCAAACAAAACCCACCAAAGAAAACAGCCCCTGAAAAGGGCCTGTTTTAATTACTGCTGATTCAGAGCAGTCTGTTTTTGATAGGGTGCTAAAATGCGATCAGCGGTTTTCTGCGCTGTTTCAGCCGCCTGTTTTGGCGTAACGTTGGCACTTGAGATCACCGCTGCTAACTGATTTTCCATCGCCTGGCGAACAGCCACCGTTTCATAGGTTGAATACCAGGGATATGCATATTTGAGCTGATGGAAAGCAACCAAAGCATGTGGATGTTTCGCCAGATACGACTTCATTTCCGGAGTATCATAAGCCGCTTTACGTGGTGAAAAATAACCGGTAAAACGAGACCATTGGCCATTAATCTTCGGACTAATCAAATAGCGAAGCAATGTATACGCCGCTTTTTTCTGGGCATCGCTAATTCCTTTAAATGAGACCAATGATGCACCGCCAATAATAACGCCCCGACGTACGTTTTTGGGCAGCATCGCAACACCTAAATGAAATGACTTAGCGTGAGAGCGAATAAATCCGAGTGAACCGGTCGACATAACGGTCATACCAAGGCGCCCTGACAGGAACTGAGCATCGATCTGCTTGGCATCAAGCACCCCTTTGGGCATCGTTTTATCTTTGAAAATCAAATTCTTATACAAGGATAAAGCCCCAATCGTCGTAACCGAATTATAGTAAACTTCACCTGGGTAATCCGGATTGTTAAAATACCCACCGTTGGCATGTACAAAAGAAGAGAGCACCCAACCACCATAGTCATTATTGGTCGATGGCAGCATAATTCCCCATCGTCCGTGGTCATGATCGGTCAATTTACGCGCATCTTCACGGAGCTCTTGCCATGTCTGAGGGGGATGCGAAATTCCGGCTTTCTTAAACAAGTCTTTGTTGTAGTAAAGAACCGGGGTCGAGTTATGAAACGGCATGGCATACGCCTTGCCCTGGTACATCGCATTCTTCTGAACCGCCTTCCAGAAATTTGTTTTCAAAAAGCGGGTCGCATTTTTGTCAGGACCATATTTAAACAACGCTTTCATCGGCAAAATTTCACCATTAATGGCTAAATCAACTGTATAGTTTGCAGACATAATCACCAATGCCGGTGGATGTCCTGCTTTAGCTGCGGCTTCTGCCTTCTGTTTGGTTGTATCATAACTTCCAGTAAAAATTGGCCGAACTTTAATATCTTTATGGTCACGGTTGAAATGACGAATAATTTTGTTCATCTCAACCGTCAGCTTCCCATCAACCGGCGCAGGAAACATCATATCAATATGCGTCGCCGCAAATGCAGACGACACAGAGCCGGCCGCGATAACCGCAGCAATTAAAGCATGCATTTTCATAAAAGGTCCTTGTCGGATATCCGTTGTTCAGTAGCACCAGAAAACAGATGAATCCGTTCTGGCAAAAAGTGACAGATTAACGTGTCACCCAATTCAGGTAACGTCGCTTCATTTTCACAAAACATCTGTAACGATCCTAAAGACGTTTCCAGATGCAGTAACTGGACATGCCCAAGTAGCTCACATCGTTCGAGCCTACCGGTCAATTGGCATCGCGAATCATTCCCCGCACCTAGCTTTATATGCTCAGGACGAATCCCAATCCATACCGAATCAGGAATACAATGAGAGCGAAATGACTGATGCCAGCCAGCGAAATGAAGTTGCTCTGCAATAAGTTCCCGATGCCATAAATTCATACTGGGTGAACCGATAAAACGAGCCACAAATAGATTATCTGGCTGGCGATACAATTGTTCAGGTGTGCCAATCTGCTGAATTTGCCCCTGATCAAGCACCACAATCCGATCCGCCATCGTCATTGCTTCGATCTGATCGTGCGTCACATAAATCGTTGTTGTTTTCAGTCGTTGATGGAGCGCCATAATCCCATTACGGACATCATGGCGTAACTTAGCATCCAGATTTGAAAGAGGCTCATCCATCAAAAATAGTCTGGGATTACGAACAATTGCCCTGGCCATTGCCACCCGTTGCCTTTGCCCACCAGACAAAGCTTTAGGCCGCCGCTTCAATAATGATTCAAGCTGCAACATTTCAACCGTTTGAGCCACTAACTCACGATTCTGACGCAAATTTTCACCGCGCACGCGCATACCAAAAGTAATATTCTGCTCGACCGACATATGCGGAAATAGGGCATAACTTTGAAAAATCATCGAAAAGTTACGCTCTCTGGGAGAACTATCTGTAATGACTTCATCATCACAAATCAGCTCACCTTCAGATGCTTTTTCCAGCCCGGCAACAATCCGCAATAATGTTGATTTCCCGCAGCCAGATGCGCCGACAAGGACTAAAAACTCACCATCTTCGATACGTAAAGTCAGCTCTTTAAGAACGGTTGTATCACCAAAATTCTTTTTGATTTTATCTAAAACGACCCGACTCATCAGCAACTCCCCCGACGAACCCAGGGGAACTGACGCTCACCATAATGAATATCGAAACTATGCTGATAACTCACCCAGCGGCCATCATCAGTGACCGAATGAATCAAACAGGCCGGTTCGCTAAACCGATAAAGCGGGGTAGCGTTATTCTGATATACCGGGATCTGAACAGAACAGGCTGGCGCAACAGCAATGACAAGCTGACGATACTGCGTAATTGATAAACAGTGATTATGACCGCAATAGACCCCTGTAAAATGAGAATAACGATCCGCTAATGCCAATAGCATATCGCCATTTTTACAGCTAATCGGGTCCATATGTGCCGAATTCATCGATAGTGGCGGATGATGCAAGAAGACGACCACTGTTTTGTCCGTTGTCGCCATCTGACTTTCCAGCCAGTCAATCTGATCAGTACTCACTCGTCCCCATGTTTCACCCGCCACTGAGGAATCAATAAAAAGCATTCGACTTGAATGAGTATCTACAGCATATCGAACCGGCTCATCTTGCTTTAATAAAGGACAAACTCCACAAAGCCCTTCAATAAAATTCTCACGATGATCATGATTGCCATTAATAATATAAACAGGAGCCTGTAAATAAGAGAGAACCCGCTCGACCTGTTGATATTGAGCAGAAGACCCTTCATCTGCAATATCCCCCGTAATCACCACCGCATCGATAGGATCAGGAAACGAATTCAGTTGATGAATGATATCGGCATTGCGTGCATTGATATCAATACTTTCATATAGCCGCTCCCCGGCTGCACAAAAGTGCATATCGCTCAATTGGACTATTCGCATGACATCTCAAAACACGCTTATCTATACATGTGCACAAGGTAGTCAGCGGCAATGACAATTCAATGACATCTCGGTGATCAGATGATGACATTACTTTTTATATCCACACATAGATTACCTCAAATGCGTAATCTAACCATGACAATTATCATCCTTGATTATTATCAATAATCCCTATGATTCCCTAAAGATATATTTTCGAAGAAATTTCATCAATGGGAGATATCCCTCTTATATCATATGTATTTTTCGAAATATGAAAATCACTCTCTATGCTCTGATCCAATAGCTTTGGACACCGAGCTAAGTGAATTACAATCACCTAGCGAGGTAAACTTGAGTAACAGGACAAAGCGTGCCGTTCATACGGCAGAATTCAAAATGGGTTCTACCCCATTTATATTTGCGACAATCGGTATCAATATTGTCGCTAACTTTGTCTCTCCGGCATCCGATTTTTCCAATGTCGCTCCCCAAAAAATCAGCTTTAAGAGAGGTGGATTCATTGCTGCCTTTGGCTCACTACTGATAACGCCCTGGAATTTATTCAATAACCCGGACATGATTCACTATACTGTCGACTTTCTAGCCGCACTCATCGGCCCATTATATGGCATCATTCTGGTTGATTATTTTAAGATTAAAAACCAACAGATCGATATTTCAGCACTCTATAGCGAATTACCTACTGATCGTTATTGGTATCAAAACGGTATCAACCGAATAGCAATCCAGGCATTACTTATTTCAGCAATTGTCTCTATTCTCACCACATTCGTGTTCTCCGCTTTAAATAGTTACGCACTTTTTATTAGTGGTGCAACAGCGGCATTGAGTTATCAAGGGCATGTTAACATTTGGCTGTTTTTATCCATCTACTCAGTTATCATGAACAGAATACGATGTTCTGTTCATGCGTTTTATCAATGCAAAATCACCACTATAAAATCAGTGCCATATTAGTCGCTGCCGCATTTTTTATGGAAAATCTGGATGCAACAGTCATTACGACAGCACTGCCTACGATTGCTCATGACTTAATGACAACAACAGCGGCATTATCTATCGCGATTGCCTCATATCTGGTCGCGATGACGCTATTTATTCCATTGGCAGGCTGGGCTGCAGAGCGGTTGGGAGCCAAGCGGGTTTTCTCCGTTGCGATTGCCCTTTTCACTCTGTCATCGGTTGGTTGCGCAATGAGCCATACTGCTGATATTTTTATTCTGATGCGTATCTTTCAGGGATTATCAGGTGCCATGATGGTTCCGGTCGGCCGGATCATCGTTTTGCAACAAACACCGAAAACAGACACGATTTCCGCCATCGCGACACTCACCTGGCCAGGCCTGATTGCTCCGGTACTCGGTCCGTTAATCGGTGGCTGGATTTGCACTCACTGGAGCTGGCCGTGGATCTTCCTGATCAATATCCCTCTGGGGATTATCCTACTCGTGAGTGTTTTCTTTTTTATGGAACGTCTGCCCCAAAAGCATCAGCCTTTCGATGTCTTGGGCTTTTTAATTGTGACAGGTGGTATCGGCTTATTTATGGGCTGTATTGAGCTGGCAGAGCAGCTCAGTCTCATCAGCTGGGAAATTTTATTGGCTGTTTCACTTAGCTTATTAGGCTGGGCAGTTTACCATTTATGCCACAAACCGGCGCCTTTATTTCGGCTATCATCCCTTTCGATTACAACATTCCGTGCCAGCAATCTTACCGGCTCCCTATTCCGTCTGACCATCAGCAGCATGCCATTTATTCTTCCTCTGATGTTTCAGTTGGGATTCGGACAAACGCCAGTACAAGCCGGTGCCATGCTATTGTGGTTATTTGCCGGGAATTTATTGATGAAAACCATGACAACCTGGCTACTGCAACAATTTGGCTTTAGAAATATATTGCATATCAATGGATTACTTGTCATCTTAGGTATGTTGGCCTGCGCGCAGCTAACCGCTCACACAGCTATGATTTGGATAGCATTACTGCTGCTTTTCTGTGGTATGACCCGCTCGATGCAATACACCGCATTAACCACGCTAAGTTTTGCTGACATACCCAAACATCATCTCAAAGATGCAACAACATTAAGTTCTGTTTTAAGGCAAATGAGTATGGCTCTGGGCATCGCAATTTGTGGTCTATTGTTGCAATGGCTGCCTCAGATAAAATCAGCTCTGACTCAACAGACATCGCTGTTTTCGATGATCATCTATATTTTAGCGGGTATCACAACAATCGCCTGGTTGAACCTACTGCGACTTCCGTCCGATGCTGGAGACAACATCCGTAAAGCAAAGATGGCATCATAAAAAGCCGTTGTTTCAGGCAATACAAATCGGGAACAACGGCTTTGACTTAAATCATTTTTTTTGATGAATCAATTCACCAGAATGTAAAGAATAATACCTACGAAATAGCAATTTTATCGTAACCACGCAGACGATAATTCAGCAGAGAAATCAACCAGCAAGCCACCATAATAGCAATGACAACGAAACCAGCATTCCCTAAATGATCGTTGATCATGCCGACTCTATTCCAAAAGTTCCCGGTTAAATGAAGTTGATCAGCCATCAACCCTAATGCTTCCAAACCACCGATAAATACAGCGACAACAACAGACGTCGCTGTAATCGTAATATTGTAATAAAGCTTACGTAATGGTTTTTCAAATGCCCAGCCATAGGCCCTGACCATCACCAGATTATCAAGCGAATCAATCAATGCCATCCCGGCGGTAAACAAAGCAGGAAACACCATGATGGACCATACGGATAAACCACTGGAAGAACCTGCTGCAGAAATGCCTAACAAGCCCACTTCCGTTGCTGTATCAAACCCGAGTCCAAACAAAAAACCCACCAAATACATTTGCCAGCTATGATTAATCAACTTAAACAAGTGGCGGTACAAACGACTCATCACACCACCTGGGATCGTTTGTTCCAAATTAAACTGAGTTTGCGCTTCGCCTCGTTTCACAGCATTAAACCGGCGCCAGACTTCGCGTAGAATATTCAGGTTAACCACAGCCAGAATAAATAAGAATAACGCCGAAACACTGGTTCCAATGACTCCGCCCACATTGTGAAACCACTGCCAGTCAGCCGTCATTTTACTGGTTGCAATAGCTATTCCCACCGATGCCAGTACGACAATAGTCGAATGCCCTAATGAGAAAAAAGCACCAACAGCAACCGGTTTTTTCTTCTGCTGCATCAATTTACGGGTCACATTGTCAATGGCAGCAATATGATCTGCATCCACTGCATGGCGTAATCCATATGTCCACGCCAGCAATGCTGTACTAATTAATGCCGTATGACCATGAAAAGCTAAAAAAGCCCAAATCCAGGCCAACACATTAGCAATCACCAGAGTACCGATTAATGCATAAGCACGCTGACGACTAGAAAACCATGAACGGTTCATAACATCCCTCAATAGATGATGAAATAAAACAGGAACAGCAATCGACTTCGCAGGTCATCATAACATGAGCAATTCATTACACAGGGCCGATTCTCTGCTGTTAAACGCATCTTAATTCCCTGAAACAGGCAGACTTTTCTATTTCAATACAAAACGGCGATATAAAAATCGCCGTTTTATTCAAATGATGAATTAAGACATCATATTTTAAGCACTGGTTTCAGTATTTTCGACCGCATCACGTAGGCGAGCTTTAAGTTCGCTATAAACTTGAGCCGTATGATTTTCAGCCCAATTCTGATCATCAATAGCCGAAACTTTCACAGCACAGTATTTAGTTTCTGGTGTTTTAGACGTTGGGTCCAGATTATCCTGAGTCAACTCGTTACAAGCACCAATCCACCACTGATAAGTCATATAAACAGCGCCCTGATTGATCCGTTCATTATAGTTGGCACGGGTAATCACTTTACCCCGACGTGATTCAACCCAAACCAGATCCTGATCGCCGATACCCAATTCTTTAGCATCTTTTGGATTAATCTGAACAAATCCTGGTTCATCAGCCAGCGTTTTTAATGCTGCGCAGTTACCGGTCATTGAACGGCAAGAATAATGGCCAACTTCACGAACCGTACACAGCACTAATGGATAATCACCATCTGGTTTTTCCGCAGGGGCACGCCAAGCTGTTGCAAACAATTGACCTTTACCACTTGGAGTCGCAAACACATTATCTTTATAAAGATACTGTGTACCTGGATCATCAAGTGTTGTACAAGGCCATTGAACATGTCCCAGGCCTTCCATTTTTTCATAGGTCGCACCATAGTACAGAGGGCAAAGTTCGCGCAACTCATCCCAGATTTGCTTGTTATCTTCATAATGCATCGGATAACCCATTTTGGTTGCAATCTGTGAAATAATATCCCAGTCACGTTTGACGTTATACTGAGGTTCAATTGCTTTTTCAAAACGTTGGAAACCACGGTCTGCGCAGGTGAAGACACCACCATGTTCACCCCATGAAGTCGCTGGCAGAATAACATCCGCCTGTTCAGCGGTTTTCGTCATAAAGATATCCTGAACGACCAGAAAATCAAGCGCTTCAATCCCTTTACGAACCAGACTTAAATCCGCTTCAGTTTGCAGAGGATCTTCACCCATGATGTAGTAGGCTTTAATTTTACCTTCCAGTGCCAGATGAGGAACCTGAGTGATGCGAACGCCTTCTTCTTCATCCATTTTTTCAGGATCGATACCCCAGGCTTTGGCAAATTTCTCACGAACTTTCGCATCAGTAACTTTCTGATACCCCGGGAACAAGTCAGGCAGAACGCCCATGTCACAGCCGCCCTGTACGTTATTCTGACCACGAACAGGCGCAACACCCGCACCTTCACGACCTAAGTTACCGGTCAATTCAGCAATCGTTGCCAGGCCTTTAACCACTTCGGTACCCTGACCGAATTGAGTCACTCCCATACCCCACATGATAACTGCGGTTGGAGCCGCAGCATAAGTGCGCATTGCCTGGCGGATCTGGTTGGCAGTCAAACCAGTCACTTCTTCAACTTTTTCTGGTGCGTAATCTTTAACAACATCCCACAATTTGTCGAAGCCTTCTGTATATTTGGCAACATATTCTTTATCGTACAGATTTTCTTCAATCAACGTATGGATGAACGAATTAACCAGCGCCATATTGCAGCCATTACGTAACTGCAAATGCTGATCCGCAATACGAGCGGTTTCAATTTTACGAGGATCACAAACAATGATTTTTGCACCATTCTCACGCGCTTTGACAACCCGACGGGCCACAATTGGGTGAGAATCAGCACAGTTGTAACCAAAGACAAACAGGCATTTTGATTTTTCAAGGTCTTCAATGGATAAACTCATAGCACCGTTGCCCAGAGTTTCACGCAACCCGGCAACAGATGGGCCATGACAAACCCTGGCACAGCAGTCAACGTTATTGCTACCAATAACGGCACGTGCAAATTTTTGCATCACGAAATTGGTTTCATTCCCGGTACCACGAGAAGAACCTGTCGTCATGATCGAACGGGGACCATATTTTTCTTTAATTTCAGACAAACGTTTTGCTGTATAGCTAATTGCTTCATCCCAGGATACCGCTTCAAAACGTCCACCTTTTTTCCGGCGAATCATCGGTTGGGTCAAACGAGGTGTCAACAGCTTGGTATCATTTAGAAAATCCCAGCCGTAGTATCCTTTTAAACAAAGTTCACCCTGGTTGGTTGCACCGTCAGCACCTTCGGCACGGATAATTTTACCGTTATCAACTACCAGATTTAATTTGCAACCAGCCCCACAATAGGGACACACAGTCGTTACTTTTTTCATCTTTTCTCTACCCTGGAAATTCTTTAAAGAAGCGAAGCACTCGCATCGAGCGCTGCACGACGACGTTTTTCGGCGTTCATCGCCGCCAAATCACTACGATCGACACATTTCAGTGCTTTAGTCGGGCAAACTTCGACACAAGCAGGACCACCTTCCCGATCAAAGCAAAGGTCACATTTATTCGCCTCAGCTTTATCAACCAGCACATTCACTGACGCACCAGTGTCACGGACAACAGGATGAGTAACCACTTCCATCGCACCATAAGGACACGCAACAACACAGGTTTTACAACCAATACAGCGGTCCTGCAAAACATGAACAAAACCATTTTCACGGCGAATCGCGCCATTAGGGCAGACGTTCGCGCAAGGCGCATCTTCACACTGGCGACACTGAGTTGCTGTACTCACATTTTCACCAATAATGACATGGATACGAGGTGTGAAATTAGCCGGATTCAAAGCAGCCACATCCCCATCCGGTCTATGCGCAACCGCACAAGCGACCTCACAGGTTCGACAGCCTATGCACTTGTTGGCATCAGCCAAAATAAAACGATTCATAGAACACTCCGGTTTTTATAAGCTTACAAAAAGTAGCGTTTTTTATAGCTATACATATTCCAAGCCAACTATTTTTAGTATATTTTTCATATAGTTATTAATAAAGTGACGAATTCACATCATTTCTCGACATCACCATATTCGTCACTTCGTCAAAACTGTCGAAATTCACGATTCCACGGTCGGAATATCCAGTGGCGCAAATGATTCAGATAAATTGCCCGCTTCAATGGCCTGATAAATCTGCTCAACAGCCTGATTCACTGCTTCAGTCATCGGATAACAAAATCCAACAATATCGGGTTGAATACCCAGCATGATAATTTCACCGACATCATCTCTTAGATCATCAATTAAAAAGTTAAGCGGCATGCTATGTGTATTCATCAGCATCATTTCAGCAATGGTATCTGGGTCCACCTGGCGAATTTCGCCCGGGTTAAGCCCCATTTCTGTAGCATCAATAATGACAAGTAACTGAGGATGTAACTCACGAACACGCACAGTTTCCGTTTCAGGAGCGCTGCCCCCATCAAAAACCTGCCAGCCTGCAACAGGAGATTTTTGTAACCGCTCAGCAAGCAAAGGGCCAGCACCATCATCACCCATCATGCTATTGCCAACACACAACAACGCTTTAGTCTGTTCAGTCATTGAGCCTCCTGACAACCAGATGAATAGCTGGTTCTTCTTGAATCATTGCCAGCATTTTCATTAATTCATCACGCCAACCTAAAAATTCCAATTCAACATCATCAGTCATCGCCGCCAGAGCTTTTGCCAGCATTGTCACATGAGAGCTATCAATGACAATTTCGCCGTAACGGGGAATACCTGCCAGTTTATGGCGGGCTTTTTCACCCGGGATCAAGTCAAGCCATTCGATATAACGGTCATAAGGACATTCTAAAGCCGGCTTAAAGCAGTCGATCACTCCCAGATGGTGGCCAATGGCTAATCCGTAATACACCAGTTGCTTCGCCTGTGGATCTGCATCTTTCTCATCAACGAATTTTCGATTCAGAATAAAAAAGGTCACCGTCTCTTTCATACACGCATCTCTTGGGTCAGTTGTTGCAATTGACCAACAATTTCAGTTAAACGTGGATCATCCGCTTGTGCCAGATATTGCTTGATCACTTGCGGTGAATGAGGCTGGATCAAAAGATCCAGATACTTATCTGCAATCTGATAACCATAGCGATATCCGGCTAACTGGCGTGCCTTACGTTCAATCGCAACACGCAGCTGTGGGGCGACTTCGGGATGACGTAACTGAGCGTGCTGAGTATCACGGTCAGATGGCACCCGCGCCTGAATTTTCTGTTCTAATAATCCCAGAGCCATAGCAAAGCCATAAAGTGTCGCAGCCGGAGTCGGAGGACATCCGGGAATATAGACATCAACAGGGACGATCTTATCGGTTCCTCCCCAGACACAGTAGAGATCATGGAAGATCCCACCGCTATTGCCACAGGCACCATAAGAAACCACAATTTTCGGATCAGGGGCTGACTCATAAGCCCTTATGGCAGGAACACGCATGGAACGGGTTACCGCTCCGGTATACAATAAAATATCAGCATGCCGGGGCGATGGAACCACTTTAATTCCAAACCGCTCTGCATCGAACAAAGGTGAAATACTGGCAAAGATTTCAATTTCACAGCCATTACAACCACCACAATCGACACGGTAAACATAAGCTGAACGCCCGATATTTTTCAAAAGTGATTGCTTCATGCGAGCAACACTCTCATCAACACTAACAGGGACAGGCATGCCCTGTTCATCACGTGGTCCGATAATCATATCACTCATGACAATTGCTCCCGTAACAAGCGACTGATGGCAATTCGGTGAGACTCGGTAATGTTTTCCCGACGTTTACACTGGGGACAGGTACACAGCTGTTTATGTAAAGCATCTTTATCCTGATATTGTCCGGTTTTCAGTAATAACTGTTCGGCATAATCCAGCTCTTTTTCAACAGCAAATGGCTTACCGCATTCCACACAGTTCTGAATTGGAAAATCAGAGCGTTGATAAAGATCCTCTTTACTCCAGGCCGCTAACTGAACTTCCGAAGTTAGTTTAATAGCCGCTGTCGGGCAGACTTCTTCACACCGACCGCAAAAAATGCAGCGGCCAAGAAACAACGACCACTCCTGCATACCGGTCTTACGATTGGTTTCAACCGTCAGTGCATTTGCAGGACACACATTGATACAAGCAGAACAGGCAATACATTGAGACGGATCGTGCTCCGGCTTGCCTCTAAAGTTTTTATCCACCTCTGGTGGGGTTAACGGATCTGTGCCGGTCACCACACCAGTTTGCATCGCTTTTTTCAAAAATTTCAGCATGATAAGCTCCTTGATGCGCTACTTCAGTGGCGAATTAGTGCGCTCAATACCATAGCGCTCCACTTCTTTGTACGGCACTGTTTTGCTACTACGTTTGTTAATATCGATAAAGGTCACCCGGTCGGTACAGGAATAACAAGGGTCGAGACTACCGATAATCAGAGGCGCATCAGAGACTGTATTGCCTCTTAGCATATAGCGTAAAGTCGGCCAATTGGCATAAGTTGCCGCACGGCAGCGCCAGCGGAACAGCTTCTGGTTATCTCCGGTCATACTCCAGTGAATATCATCTCCCCTGGGGGCTTCAGTAAAGCCCAATGCAAATTTATGGGGCTGATAAGTGAAACCCTCTACAGCCAGTGGCCCTGAAGGCAGGTTATCCAGACCAAAGTCGATCATATTCAGGCTGGTATATACTTCGTTGATTCGAACTTTTAGACGGGATAAAACATCACAGCCATTTTCTGAATGAACTTCCATCGGCAGCAAGCCATATCCGACGAACGGGTGGTCATAACGAGCATCACGGGCATGTCCACTGGCTCGCACCATTGGCCCAACATTACTGAAATCACGGGCAATTTGCGGATCCAGAATCCCGACCCCTACGGTACGTTGCTCGATATTCGGCGTACTCAGAAGCACATCAACCAGCTCCTGGACTTCTTTTCTCATTTCCTGGGCGAGTTTACGGGTCGCAACCATGTCATCTTTAAGCATATCTCGACGGATCCCGCCGATAAGATTCAGGCCATATGTTTTACGCGCACCGGTCAGGATCTCTGCCATCTTCATCGATTTTTCACGAACCCGGAAAAACTGCATAAAGCCAGAATCGAAGCCGGTAAAGTGACAGGCCAGCCCCAAGTTCAGCAGATGACTATGCAGTCGTTCGACTTCAAGCAAAATAGCCCGAATCATCTGAGCCCGTTGCGGGATCTCGATTCCAAGTGCATTTTCAACTGATGTGGTATACGCCGTACTATGAGCAAAACCACAAATGCCGCATACCCGATCAGAAAGGAAAGTCACTTCGTTATAACCCATTCGGGTTTCAGCGAGTTTTTCCATGCCACGATGCACATAAAACAAACGATAATCGGCATCGATAATCCGTTCACCATCCACAAACAAGCGGAAATGGCCCGGTTCATCGGATGTCACATGCAATGGACCAATCGGTACAACCCGGTTGCTATCATCACCCAGTTCATTCACAAATGGGTAAGTTTCCTGATCGGTGGTCGGTGCCGGACGCTGCCGGTAATCCATACTGTCTTTACGCAGTGGATACAGATTTTCAGGCCAGTCATCAGGCAAAACCAGACGCCGTTCATCGGGCAAGCCAACAGGGATTAAACCATACATATCCCGTAATTCACGTTCACCCCATACCGCAGCAGGGACATAAGGGGTCACCGATGGAAATTCAGGAACGGTTGGATTCACCAGACCTTTAACAGTAATCCAGCATTTTTCGCCCTGCTCCATCGACAAGACGTAATACACGGCATAATGACCGTTTAAAGAACGCTCATCGTTACCGAACAAAACGGGTAACCAACCGCCCAGGTCATAATATAAATACTTCACGACATCAGGCAATGACTGCAATTTCACAGTAATCGTCAGCTGGTCTTTGGTTTGACGCTCTTCTTCTAAGATCGCGTTCGGAAATTGTTCCCGAACCTTGGCCACGTAACCCGAGCCCAAATGGTTAGTTTGATTCATCACGATACATCTCCTAATGGGAAGGGGTTAAAGGTGAGCTCTGAGCTGCTGTCAACCCGTCGGTTGCATGATTGCCCACTGATGACCACCCTAATGTCTTCGGTAATTGTTGATAATCTTGCGGTTGATTCAGCACAACGGTTGAAGCCTGTTCAAGTAAATGAGTCACCGACTTAGGAATACAGGTTCCCATAGTCACCATCATCACCATCAGGATCACCATCGGGACAGTCGTCAGCCAACCCAGCTCACCGCGTTTCATATTTTCAGGCGGCTTACCAAGAACTGACATCACAACCATCCGGACCAGTCCGGCAAGAACAATGGTTAACAAGGCAAGCAGGAGTAATACAACCCAAATATGTCCGGCATGGATACCGGCTGTCACGGTCATAAATTCACTCAGGAACACATTAAACGGCGGTACCCCCCCTAAAGCTAATGCACCACCCGCTAATAATGTCGCACTCAGAGGCATTACCCGCAGCATGCCTTTGACAACGTTCATATCACGAGAACCGTATTTTAAAAGCACATTCCCGGAACCACAGAACAATAAAGTTTTTGCCAAACTGTGGTTCAAGGTATGTAACATGGCCGCTAAAACACCTAACGGGCCACCAATACCAAGCCCTACAGCAATCAATCCCATGTTTTCCATACTGGAATAGGCCAACAGTCGTTTCATATCACGCTGAACCAAAATCAGGAAGGCTGCCACACCGACGGACAGTAATCCGAAGATCAATAACAGAAGATGCGGGAACTGCGGACCAATGGCGGCACTCACTAAAATGCTATAACGAATGATCACCAGCAACGCACAGTTCAGCAAAACCGCAGACAACAATGCACTGGTTGGACTGGCGGCTTCACTATGCGCATCAGGTAACCAGGCATGCATCGGAAACAACCCGGTTTTGGTACCAAATCCGATTAAGATAAAAATAAACGCCAGATGCATCAGCGTCGGGTCCAGTAGTCCGGCATGTTTGACCACCTGAGTCCAGAAAATTGCCTGACTCGGATCCGCCATCACACTGGCTGCATTGGAGTACACTAAAATCGTACCGTATAACCCAAATGCAACGCCGACAGTACAGATGATGATGTACTTCCAGGCGGCTTCAAGTGACGTCCGTTTACCATAAACACCCACCAAAAATGCTGAGCTTAGCGTTGTGGCTTCAATAGCAGCCCACATCAGGATCAGGTTATTACTGGTAATCACCAATAGCATGGTGAACAAAAACAGATGGTAAAAACCATAGTAGTTACAAAGCGTTGCCACGTTAATATCATGCGATTCCAGTTCATGACGCATATAGCCCATGGAATGAAGGCCGCAGATAAAACCGATAATCCCCAAAATAGCCAGGAATAGCGCACTTAAACCGTCCAAATGCAGCCATTCATCTGCACTGGTCAAAGACCCATGCTGATAAACGGCCCAAACAGCAGACAATGAAACAATCAGTAATAAAACAATACCAATCAGGTGAATCAGGCTTACCAGTGCCCGAGCCCCTGACCCGGTAAACCGACAGGCGAAAGACAAAAGTGCAGCCACCAGCGGTACCGCCAACAGGGTGAGAAAAAGCTCCAATGTTGTCATATCGATCACCCTTTCAAAGAAGTTAACTGTCGAACATCTAGCGTGTTCAACTTACGATAGATTTGGCGGGCCAATAACACCATGATGATCACAGCAAAAATCGAATCGGTAGCAATACCAATTTCAACCAGCTCAGGGGCACCATGAGCCAGCAATGCCAGCGTCAAATGTGCACCGTTTTCCATCAGGCAGTAGCCGAAAATCTGTTTAAGAATATTCCGTTGACTGACAATGCAGAGAATACCAATCAAAAAATGTCCCAGAGAAACCGCCAGAACAGGTTTTAAATCGTCCATCATCGGTAGATGAACTGGCGAAACCGCCACAAAGCTCACCATCACAATAATGGCCGCAATCAAAATCAGTATGGGCGTACTAATCACGCCTTTATCGGCTTTTGGATCAGACATTTTGCGAAATGCAAAAAACATAATCGATGGCACCAAAACAACTTTGGTTACAAAAGCACTCATCGACCACAGATAAAGTTCGTGTGAACCAAGCAACTTACCTAATGCGATAAACGTCAGCACCAACACCAACGATTGCACCGCATACAGCAAAGCCGACAGGGTTGGTTTTCTGACCGCGATCACCAACATTGAGGTGACAATCAGAAGTGCGGCCAAATTATTGACAAGAAGAGTTCCAGTCATATTCGTTCCTTATTTAAGCCAATACGATGCAATCACGCTCGAACACAGCGACATGATAATTAAGACCACCACAACCACTTTCATCGATACCGGTACAGCAGATGCACTTGCGACTTCATCCGATGGTTCCCCGGGAACTGTCCGGCCAAACCACCAAAGGAACCAGGCGAATGTTGCCACCGATTCAATCAAGGCAATCACCAATAATGGCGTCATCCAGCTATATTCACGAGAAAGAGCGAATCCGGCAGCAAACAACGGAAACTTACTGAAGAAACCGTTAAATGGCGGCACCCCGGCGATCGCCAGAGCTGCGACACAAAAGCCAATACCTAATAACGGCAACCGCTTCAACATCCCTCGTAATTTAGGCAACATCCGGGTTCCACAACTGAAGCTCAACGCACCGGCAACTAAGAAGAACAGGCTTTTCGCATAAGCATGGTTGAATATATACGCAACCCCAGCATCAAAGGCCATATGAGAGCCAAAGATCGAAAGAGATAAGGCTAAGAAAATGTATGAAAGTTGAGTGATGGTTGAATAAGCCAGTAAGCGTTTCATGTCTTTTTGCGGCAGATACATCATGAAACCATAGATCAAAGTAATCATGGCCATAATGACACCGACCACACCAATCACATGAGGAACTTCACCCGCACTTAAGATGGCCCGGGCAAAAATGTAAACCCCGACTTTCACCATCGATGCCGCATGTAAATAAGCACTCACAGGTGTCGGTGCTTCCATCGCGTCCGGTAGCCAGACATGCAATGGTAACTGCGCCGATTTACCCCAGGCAGCAAACAGAATACCGCCGAAAACGACTAATTTGCTGGTCATGGTCAGTTGAGACATAGCACTTAACGCGAATGTTCCGGTACAAGCGAACAACCAGGCGGCCGCCAGATATAACCCGATAGAAGCGATGTGAGTTACCAGTAACGCTTTTAATGCAGAACGCAGTGACTTCGCTTTCTGATAATAGCCGATCAACGCCCATGAACAGGCACCGGTGATTTCAAAGAACAACAACTGTCCGAGAATCGTCGATGAAAGGGTTAAACCTGCCATCGCACCGATAAAAATCAGCAAAAAAGCAAAATAACGATTATCACCTTCCTGGGGATGTTCGCGGTTACCTTTGGACATGTAGCCACAAGAGTAAAGGCTGACCAACAGCCCCAGAGAAACGACAGCGAAGCCTATCAACAGGCTCACTCTATCCATAATGAAGCCGAATAATTCAACCGGTCCATAGTGATAAAGAACTATCGTTACATCGGTTTTGCCATGACAGTAATAAACGTAAGCCAATGCCCCCATACCTAATGTGGCAATCAGCGAAAAGAACACACACAGGCCTTTAGCAAACCGACGCGGCGAAAAGGCGATCAGCAAAGCACCAAGAAATGGTAGAAGCAAGGTCGCAAGAGCAATATTTTCCATGATAAATGCTAACCCCTTATAGACCGGTCAGATAGAAGACGAACGCCAGCGCCGCAACGCCGAAGCCCAACCAGGTGACTCGTCCGGTCAGCAAGAAACGACCCCGGGCTAAACTGTTTTCAACCAAACCAGCCAGGAAAAACACCACAACTAATTTGATGAACAGAGCAACACTGCCCCAAAGCAGTCCTAACGCCGAAAATGAAGTTGCCTTACCAAACGGAATAAAGATAGATAAAAACAGAGCCGCCACCACGACTTGCTTGAGACTGATTCCCCATTTCACCAGAGCAAGCCCTGCACCGGAATACTCAGTCAATGGTCCTTCCTGAAGTTCCTGCTCAGCTTCAGCGACATCAAATGGAATCTTGCCCATTTCAACAAATGTAGCAAAAGCACAAGCGACTAAAGCCAAAGCCGTTGCCGTTGGAAATGCCCAGTGACCATTGGCCAGATCAATGCTGATGTTGCCGATATTGGTTGAACCTGCAATCAGCGCAACGACCAGTAAAGCCAGAAACAATGTCGGTTCAACCAAAATCCCCAGAGTCAGCTCACGACTGGCACCAATACCAGCAAATGGGCTCCCCGAATCTAATCCGGCTAAGCAGAAAAAGAAGCGGAATACAGCAAACAAATAAAGCAACGTGATAATGTCACCGCCCCCACCAAACGGGGAGAAATCAGTAATCATTGGCAAAGCCATCGCAACCACCAGCATGGTCGCGAGCAAAACAAATGGCATACACCGAAAGACACCACCACTGTGCTCAGGAGCAACGTCTTGCCTGCGCAGCAGTTTAAAAATATCCCGATAATCCTGAAGAATCCCCGGTCCCTGACGCGATTGCATTTTAGCCCGCATCACACGGGAAAAACCGCTGAATAAAGGCGATAGAGCCATTAAAACGACAGCTTGAATCAATGCACAGGCCGCCAGTGTATACATAGAAGGTTGAGTCATGATCCTTTCTCCTTAACTCATGGTGACCAATAACAGAATCACCAGAGCAGCGACCACATACAAGCAATAAGCCCGGAAATCACCATACTGGATCCACTGGACAACACGGCTAATCCGATTTATCCCCCGCACAATAGGCATCACGATATAGTCATCCCAAACGGGTTCGACCCAGGCTGCGCCGCGAGTAGCCCACTGCAACGTACAATGCATCGCCGGAGCAGGATCAAGTGTCTTACGCATTTGATAAAGCGGGGCAAACATGGCTCGCAGCGGTTGAGTGAAGCTACCGGCAGAAACAGACATCGCCTGTTCATAGCCGTAGCCACAAGCCCAGGGGGTGTCATTGACTTTGCGCCGGAAGCCAAGCCGTTGACCTTTAAACATGCTGTACAAAATTAACGGCAATAAAGGCAACGCCAACAATAAAATAAAGACAAGCGGTGTATTCAAACGGGTTTGAGCCGCATTTCCAGGGAAAACATATAAATTACCAGCAACAGGAACCGCATGAGTATGTATCAGAGAAACTGCAATATGAGTAATCACTGGCGCAATCACACTCGCACCGAGCCCAAGTAAAATACATAGCAGAGCAAGCAGTAACATCGCTGTTGTCATAGACCAGGGAACTTCTCTGGCATTAGCGGCTTTTTCACTGCGTGGCGCCCCGCAGAAACTGACACCATATACTTTCACGAAACACATAGCTGCCAGTGCACCGGTAATAGCCAGCATAACAATAGCGATAGGGCCCACCAATCGCAGCCCGATACTTCCATGATGACTCAGTGTGAATAAAGACTGATAGGTAAACCATTCACTGACAAAACCATTTAAAGGTGGCAATGCTGAAATGGCCATACAACCAATTAGAAAAGCCATCGCCGTACGAGGCATCAAACGAGCCAGACCGCCCATCTGCTCCATATCTTTGGTATGCAAACGATAAATAACTGCCCCGGCGCCCAAGAACAATAGCCCTTTAAATACAGCATGGTTAAGCAGGTGATACAAACCGCCCAGCAACCCTAAAACAGCCAAAAGCGGATGATGCGTCGCAATACCAATCATGCCCACACCGACACCCATTAAAATAATGCCGATATTTTCGACAGTATGGTAAGCCAACAACCGTTTGATATCATGCTCTGCCAACGCATAGAGTACGCCCAATACCGAGGATACAGCGCCAAATACCAGAACAACGACACCCCACCAGAGTTGGTTAGCGCCTAATAAATCAATACCGACTTTAATAATCCCGAAAATCCCGATTTTAACCATTACGCCCGACATTAAAGCTGATGCATGGGAAGGCGCAGCCGGGTGAGCCCGCGGAAGCCAGCCATGTAGTGGTAACATGCCGGCTTTGGCACCAAAACCGAAAAAGGCCAACAGGAAGACAACGGAAGACTGCCAGGCAGGCAGAGAAGCATGACGAAATGATGAGAAATCAAGACTACCGGTCTGACGATAAAGCATGAAAAACGCAATCATGATCAACACAGAACCAGCATGAGCAATGAAGAAATACAACAATCCAGCATTCACCGCTTCTTTGTCTTGTTCTGCTATCACCAAAAAATAAGAGGTCAGGGACATTGCTTCAAATAACACAATGAAGTAGAAAGCATTGTCGACGACAACCAGAGAAACCATAGAGGCTATAAACAGATTCATAAAGAATCCAATCGCCCAGGCTCCTCGTCCACGATATTCCTGCACATATGCAAAAGAATAAATAGAGGTCACAACAACCAACAGAGAAATAACCAGAACCATAAATGCCGCCAACATATCAATTCGCAGCGTCAAATGAGCAAATGCATCAAATGGTCCGGCAAAAACCGCACTAACCGTTGGCCCACCCAGCAAAACAGGAATGGCTGAAATAACCCCGCAGCATCCGCCCAATAAGGTCAAAACCCCACTGAAGCGAATTGCTGATGACTCTTGGCGACAGAACACAAGAGAAGCCAAAGCGCCAACCAGATAAAGGACTAAAGACCAGCCCAACCACGATAATGGCGTCATCATAGATTCCGCTCCCCTTTAAATGCCGTAGATGAAGATGTTGACCACTCATCTGGTTTTGGCAGTGATGCCTGACGGCGTTTACGTTGATTCGCATGTTCCAATGCTTCATCGCTTACCTGAATGATCGCATCGGTTGGGCACGCTTGTTCACAGGCAGGCCCCTGCTCACGAAAACTGCAAAGGTCGCATTTCACAGCAACCGAGCGAATACCCGGCCGCCAGTCCAGTAATGGGCTGATGGGTCTGGGTTCTCTTGGTGCTGGCGCCGCCAACGGTGTATTGACGCCCTCAGGTATATCCAATGGCTTAGAGCCACTCATAGTAATTGCGCCGAAAGGACAAGCAATTGCACATAACTTACAGCCAATACATAAACTTTCATTTAATACGATGGCATCGTTTTCATGTCGAATAGCTCCGACCGGACAGACCGTGGCACACGGTGCGTCTTCACACTGATGACACATCTGCGGCGCCGATTCATCGGCACTTCGCATCACTACCAACCTTGGCTCACTTTGCAAACCTTGCTGTTGATGAGCTTGCGAACACGCGGCCATACAGGTATTGCAACCGATACATAAACTGGGATCGGCAATGACAAAACGGTTCATACACTCTCTCTAAGCACTTAATCCCGACGTCGACTGTTTTCGTCACTTTTGACGACACCACTATCTTTGACAGTTTTGTCGAGATTTAAAAAAAACAGACGAAATTCGGGGTGACTTCCCAAATGACGGGGCTTCTAGCCGGAAAAGCAGAAAATGATTCAATCATCTAACTCAGATTTGTCCGGAGAACCCAGCCGTTATTTTTGATAACTCATAAACGAATACGAATGAGGCTATGAATTCAGCATTTTCCATACCAGATAACGCGTAAAACAAATAACTTATTTATAATCAAATGGTTATGATAACAACCAGATAAAAGATCCCATTCCAACAAAAATAAAATTTGAAATTTTCGACAGTTATGTCTATCTGAGGCAGTCAATTCCCCCCATTTTTATGCTCTGGCATTGGTTTTGCTTATGCTGTATTCAATATATAATTTAAAAAGGCACAGCTTCGTGCACGAAATAACCTTATGTCAGCGAACACTGGAAACCATCGAATCCCACGCTCGTCGAAACGGCGCAAAGCAAATTACGGATGTATGGGTTGAGGTCGGAGCATTTTCCTGTGTTGAGCCTTCAGCTATGGAATTTTGTTTCGAGTTGGTTTGTCGAGAAACACTTGCTCAAGGGTGTCAACTTCATTTAGCCATTCAATCGGCACTCTGTTTCTGTCGTCATTGCCACAAATCAATAGAACTTCTGTCCAGTAAGGTTAAAATTTGCCCTAATTGTGGTAGCCATGATTTAAAAATCGATGCCGACGACGGGCTGACCATTAAACGAATTGAAATTATCTAATCGCTTCCGGGAACAACTCAGACGATGCCTCCTGATATCAATAAGAAGGTACGCCTTAATACAAAAATTAATTTTGTTTGTATAAACAGGTGTTCTTATTCCAGGTTAGGAGATAACAGGAACAAATGCTTGTTCCTTTAACAAATTACAAATGAATCAAGGCATCATGCCTTAAGGATAATTGTTATGTGTAGTACTTGCGGATGCAGCGAGGGTGATGTCACCATCACACCTGCACACCACCATCATGACCACGAACATCATCACGATCATGGACATGCCCATCATCATGAAAACATGAATGCTTCCCCGGTGATCGTCCATCACCATTATTATCATCAGGGCGATGTACATCATCACATTCACTACCATGTAAGTGCTCTGCCAGAAACAGAAGATGCACATTTAACACCTGCACAACCGGTTAAACGAATCATCGATATTGAAGAAGATGTTCTGGCTAAAAACAATGAAATAGCTGCACATAACCGCCACCATTTCAAAGAAGCCAATATCACCGCATTAAATTTTGTTTCAAGCCCGGGGTCTGGCAAAACAACGCTCTTATGTGAAACACTTAAACGCATCCTGCCTGAGCATCATTGCCAGGTCATCGAAGGTGACCAACAAACTCAGAACGATGCAAAACGAATTGACGCAACCGGCGCACCAGCCATTCAAATCAATACCGGTAAAGGATGTCATCTGGATGCCAAAATGGTCCATGATGCAATGCATCAGCTCGATGCAGTTCAGGGCAGTTACCTGTTTATCGAAAATGTCGGCAATCTGGTTTGCCCTGCCAGTTTTGATCTTGGGGAAAAACATAAAGTCGCCGTTTTATCCGTCACCGAAGGTGAAGATAAACCTCTCAAATACCCACATATGTTCGCTGCATCGTCACTACTGTTAATTAATAAAATTGATCTGTTAGAACATCTGGATTTTGATTTAACCCGTTGTATGCAATATGCCCATCAGGTCAATCCTGAACTTACAATTATTCCAATCAGTGCCACAACCGGGGAAGGGATGAATGAATGGTTGCAGTGGCTGGAGGCTCAACAATGTGCATAGGCACTCCGGCTCAAATCATAGCGCAAGACGAGACCTGCCCAAATTTAGCCAAAGCAGCAATTGCCGGCATTATGCGTGAAGTCGATCTGAGCTTAATCGGCAGTCATGATGAACAGGGGAATCTGCGAATTGGTCAATGGGTCATAGTCCATGTCGGTTTTGCAATGAGCCTTATCGATGCCGATGAAGCCCAAAAGACCCTGGATGCCCTGGCAGCTATGGAAGAAGTCGAGCCTGATGTCGGCCATTTTTTAAATACCGGTGGGGGAGCTCGTGAAATTCATTGATGAATATCGCACACAGGAACAGGTCAGCGAACTGTTAACTGCCATCAAACATGAAATGAATGCACTTGATTTCAGCGCAAAACATCCTTTGCAAGTTATGGAAGTCTGCGGTGGTCACACCCATGCTATCTTTCGTTTCGGATTGGATAAACTCCTTCCTGATAGCATCGATTTTATTCATGGCCCGGGCTGCCCGGTTTGTGTTTTGCCATCGGGTCGAATCGACAGCTGTATCGAAATCGCTAAACATAACGACGTAGTTTTTCTGACATTTGGCGACGCTATGCGCGTCCCCGGACAATTTGGCTCATTCCTTGACGCAAAACGGGAGGGAGCGGATATCCGGATGGTTTACTCCCCACTGGATGCTCTAACCATTGCAACAGAACATCCTAATAAAAGAATAGTCTTTTTTGCTTTGGGTTTTGAAACAACCATGCCGGCCACCGCAATGACATTCATCCGGGCTAAGGACATGGGGCTAACCAATCTCTTTGGATTTTGTCAGCACATTACCATTATTCCGGCTCTGGAAGGACTTCTCAGTGCCCCGGATCAACAAATTGATGCTTTGCTTGGTCCGGGCCACGTGAGCATGGTGATCGGTGCAAAACCTTACGAACCATTGTGTCATAAATATCACAAACCGCTGGTGATCAGTGGATTTGAACCGGTTGATATGTTGCAAAGCATCCTGATGATTGTCAGACAAATAAAAGAAGAGCGTTGTGAAGTAGAAAATCAGTATGCCCGAGTTGTGCGCCAGGAAGGGAATCCTCAGGCCTTAGCCGCTATCACCGAAGTATTCAGACTCAAGAAAAACAGCGAATGGCGAGGTTTAGGTGAGATCGCTTATTCCGGCATGCAATTTACTCAGGCTTTTGCCGGTTTCGATGCAGAGCAGCATTTCAACCCGGCACAATATCACCCCGAAGAGCAACCTCAGGCACGTTGTTCTGAAGTGCTGACCGGACGATGCAAACCACATGAGTGCCCATTATTCGCATCACAATGCACACCTCAATCGCCGACAGGCGCTCTAATGGTTTCATCTGAAGGAGCTTGTGCAGCCTGTTATCAGTATCGGCAAAATTAAGGAGAACGGATGTCATCCGATATCATTACACTCGCACATGGCAGTGGTAGCCAGGCCATGCAGAATTTGATTCAGAAATTGATGGTCGAAAAATTCGACAATTCCTATCTGAAACAAGGTGAAGACCAAGCCCGTATTCCGTTAGCCAAACTGAGCCAAAATGGAAAAACACTAGCCTTCACAACCGACAGTTTTGTGATTGATCCTATCGAATTTCCCGGAGGTGACATTGGTAAACTCGCAATTTGCGGAACAGCTAATGATCTGGCTGTCGGTGGTGCTCGCCCACGCTACCTGACCTGTAGCTTCATTTTAGAAGAAGGTTTAGCCATGGCCACTTTAGAAAATATTGTCATCAGCATGGCTCAAACATCTAAAGCGGCCGGAATCAAAATTGTCACTGGAGACACAAAAGTCGTCGGACACGGCTGTGCCGATAAGATCTTTATTAACACTGCGGGAATAGGAACAATCGATCATCGCGCAAAATGGGGTATGGATCGCATCTGCGATGGTGATGTGATTATCACGACAGGAACACTAGGCGATCATGGCGCTGCCATTCTCAATGCCCGGGAAAATCTGGGGCTGGAATCAGCACTGCTGAGTGACTGTGCCGTCTTGTGGCCAATGATCGAACCCCTATTAGATATCGACGGCGTTCACGCACTACGTGATGCAACCCGGGGTGGAGTGAATGCCATCTTGCATGAATTTGCCCAGACATCCGGGTTCGGTATGCAAGTCAGCGAAACTTCGTTGCCCCTATCGGCTCCCGTTCAGGGCATGTGCGAGCTACTCGGTCTGGATCCTCTCAACCTGGCCAACGAAGGAAAACTCATTCTGTGTGTCAAAGAACAATGCGCCGCTGACGTATTGGACAAGCTCCACGCACATCCATTAGGTCAAGATGCCAGTATCATTGGTCATGTAAACGACCGCAACCGGATTACCATTCAGGGACAATTTGGGATAGAGCGCACACTTACGCTACCTCACTATGAGCAATTACCCCGTATTTGTTGATCCAGTTGGACTAACCTACCATCTGAAAGATGTATATTAACTCAATGAAACAGTGACACATGGAGGTGTTAGCTGGTGTTCTAAGGACGACACATTGAGCTGTTTATCTTGCAGCTCGCCCACAACTTTTTGCATCCTCAAGCTCAAGAGAAACTCTATGGTGAATCGGCTCCGTTACCTAACCGAACAGAAAAGCTGTTTACGTTTAACCCACATGCTGCTCGATCAACCCCATATTGATGGAATACTACAGGCATTAAAACAACATTTTGAGGAATGCGAATTAGCCTATCAATTGTCGTTAGTCATCGATCTACCCTATGACGGACTGACACTTTTTCAAAATCAAGGAAAGACAGCACCTACAGTAGAAACGGACGACACCCCACTTGAAAATGGACCCTATCGACTGATTCAGGCAACGCTCCAGCCACTTTTATTAACAGCAGACGAATTCAGAAGCCGTTATCAGGCATTAAATCAGCAATACCGCTTCCAGGCATTTTCTCATTATCTGGCGTTACCGATTTTAAACCACCAGCAACTGCTTGGGATCTGTTCCATTACCCGAAATGATCAGACCCTTTTTGCACAAGAAGAAATAGCCTACCTGGAGCTTATCTGTGAATCGCTTGGCATTGCATTAGAACATCTTAAAGCCCGTCAAGCGCTACGTATCGAGCAATGCCAGCTTTGTGAAGAACGCGATAATTTCCACGTACTGGTCAATGTGACCAATGCTGTTCTAGCCCAGTTAGATATTGAAGGACTCGTCGGTAAAATCGCCCGGGAAATTCATCGTTATTTCAATATCAGTGCCGTTAGTATTGCCCTTCCCGACCATGATTCGGAATATCTGAACCTCTATAATCTGTTTTTTCATCAACTGGAAAAACCAACTTATCTCCACCGACGTATCGAAGCGGCTCAAAGTATCTGTCAAAAGGTACTCGAAAGCGGCGAAATGCGCTTATGTGAGATCCATCAGAACACCCCCTTTGCCAAAGGTGAAGCTGCTTTATTTAAACTCTGGCCACAAAGTTTCCACTCAGTGTGTTTGATTCCACTTAAATTTGCCGGCCAAATCCGTGGGGTTTTAAAACTGGCCCAAGCCGCTCCTGAAAGCCTGACTCCGGCTAAACTCAAATTATTAGGACAGATTGCAGAAAGAACAGCCATCGCCGTCGATAATGCCAGAGCTTATCGGGAAATTAAGCGACTGAAAGATAATCTGGTTCATGAAAATCGCTACTTGAGCGAACAAATAGAAACCCTGGATCACCGCCAGTTTGACGAAATTGTCGGTCGCAGTCAGGCCATCAGCCATGTTTTAGAACAAATAGAAATTGTTGCCAAAACAAATTGTAGTGTTCTTCTGTTAGGTGAAACAGGTACAGGTAAAGAACTTTTCGCCCGGGCAATTCATCGTCTGAGTCCCCGCAATGAAAACCGCATGATTAAAATGAATTGTGCAGCCATGCCAGCAGGATTACTGGAAAGTGACCTGTTCGGCCATGAAAAAGGCGCATTTACCGGCGCATCGAAAGATCGAATGGGCCGTTTTGAACTGGCCCATCAAAGTACACTTTTTTTAGATGAAGTCGGCGATATGCCACTGGAACTCCAACCGAAACTGTTGCGTGTACTCCAGGAACAGGAGTTTGAAAAAGTCGGAGGCAATAAACTCATCCACGTCGATGTTCGTCTGGTTGCGGCAACGAACCGCGATCTCAAACAAATGGTGACTGAAAAAGCCTTCCGGGGGGATCTGTTTTACCGGCTCAATGTCTTCCCTATCCGGCTACCACCACTTCGCGAGCGACTGGAAGATATCCCCAGTCTGGTGAAATTTTTTGTCTTCAAAGCTTGCCAGCAATTAGGACGTTCTATCGACAGTATTCCAGCTAAAATCATCGATACGCTTCAGCGGATGGAATGGCCGGGTAATGTGAGGGAGCTGCAAAATGTTATCGAACGTGCGGTATTACTTTCACAGGGCAAAGTGCTGCAACTTCCGCCAGAGCTTAATCCTCCTTCATTGAGCTCACCATCAACGATTCATGCCAAACCGATACCGCCTAAAAAACCTTCATTGGAAGAGGAATATCAGCAAATTATCAATGTGTTACTGGAAACCAATGGCATTGTCTCCGGGCCACGGGGAGCCGCTCAAAAACTGGGGCTAAAACGCACCACATTGCTCTCACGTATGAAACGTTTAGGCATCGATAAAAACGAAGTTCTAGCTCGTTAAACGGCCTTCGAACTGACGTCACTCCAGCCGCTGCGCACATGCTCGAAGATGCACATCATCAACGATTTCGGTCTCGATATTCATAAACCCCTGTCGTTGCAATAAAAACTGTATTCGGGGTTTGTTATATCCTGACTTATGAACATCCCAGTAACTGGTCTCATAGTCATCACGCCCGGGACGGCACTGACGTTGCCATCCCCAAAAACCAGCCAGTGAGTGCCGGGCATCTGAATGGGGATCCGCTAAATGGCCATCATCCCATATGGCGTTCTGCCACTGACGAATATGATAATCCATATTCGGAACCCAGATTTCAATGTGTCCACCGGGCTCTAACGCCCGAAACCAGTCTGCCAGCGCCGCATCCGCTTCCATACAGGTAAGATGTTCGAGCATATGCCGGGAATAAATCAGTGACACCCCCCCGATATAATCAGACAAATGCCATGCCGAACAGACAATATCTATCCCCTGCAACGCCCGAAGATCACAATGAATAAATCCTTTGCGGCGATCCGAACCGCACCCCACATATACCGCTTTCAATGTACCCCGTCCTTAGGTTTAAGGCTGTTCAGACGACTTCTAAATTACTTTTTATATGACAATCATGCCTGAAAACAACCTTGATGTTTCTGTCATCCTTTCATTGCCACCATTATAGTAAACTCACCCGGTTGTTTGCTGATTTGCTCGCTATACTGGTCACTTTGAAACTGAATTTGTTCAATTTCAAACCCTGCATCTTCAAGTAAAGCCTGCATCTGATCCACATGGTAATGACGCAGATGAAATGGGAAACGTTTTTCATCATATGGAAGCATGGCCTGATTTGGCGTTGAAGCAATCAATCGCCCACCCGGTCTTAACCACTGATAAAAATGGGCCAGTAACGTTTTAGCAAAATCAATATGTTCAATCGTTTCAAACGAAATAATACCATCTAAAGAATCATGCTCAATAGCAAGCTCCCTGGCATCTTGACAGATATAGTGAACTTGGGGATGAGCATAGTAGTGTTTCGCATAATCAATGGCTCCACGGTCAATATCAACGCCATTTACATGCGCCTTTAACTGCTCTGCCAACAACTTCGAGCCATAACCGATTCCACATGCCAGATCGAGAAGCTTCAACCTTTCTTCACCTGAAAACTGCTCAACGGCAAAGCGATAACGGGATAAATGATCCACGCGGATTTGAGTATAGTTTGTCGCAATCTGCCGCTCCCCCTGATTCATCGATTTAGTCGCATCGGCATAAAGAGTGCCCTGGCGCGCTTGCACATCGACATCAATAAAACCAGCCCGTTCCAGCAAAAACTTCAACCGCCGACTATTGTAACCACTCAGATGCCTGGCCCGATGCCGGGCCTGATAGTCCGGCCACATCGGATTCGTCCCCTCCTGGGGACCAAAAATCCCCTGGAACGCCTGTTGAGCATCTGAGGTTGCATCACGAAGGGTTGATTCATTCCAGTCTGCTTTGAGCCATTGCCTGGCTAAGGCATCTAAATCAGGTACACTGAGTGACAGATGGCCGCCAACCACCAATGCGTTAAACATCGCATGCAGGCAGCTATCAGCTTCCATATTGGTTAGATATTGCAGATGGTCATGACTGGTAATCTCTGATAACCCGACACAACAGGGATCCAATTCCCAGGCTAAACTACACCGCGGAGCATCCCATTGCTCCAATTGCTGCAGTACTGTCGCATCCTGACAGTATTGCAGCTCCAATTTGCTCATAATCACTCCTTGAAGGCAAAATGGGTAAAACGTTCAAATCGTTCGTCCAAAAATTCAGTTTCTTCCCGGTGGTACTGACGGGAAATTAATGCGGTCACAACCTGTAATGGCGTACCATATGGATGGTTTAACAAACTTTGTCCATCACAGCTGACTTCTTTTCCAAGCAACGCAGCTTCAAACAGAACGGATGAGGTAATTCCCCTTACCCGCGAACTTTGTGCAATCAGCATCAACGTATCGTCTGATGTCAGTGTTCCATTAGCTGGCATTTGATAACGCTCTGGATTGGGATCTTTCGGATGGGGTTTAAATAAAATCGGAAGATCCGGCTCCTGAATGGCAATCCAGTCAATATATTCTTGCATACCCTGCTTAAAACGCGAATAAAGTTGAATATTACTGTCCGATTCAATCTGTAAAGGCACAAATAAGTAGCCCTTATCCACAAGAGTAAGATCGCCAAATAATGCATTGCGACGCTCACAACACAGCATTTCGTGGCGTTTTTCCAACCAACTCAGATCATCGATCCAAAGCTGTGAAGCCAGATTAACGCCAGCCCTATCAAAATAAAAATGCTCTTTCTGTGGGAAAAATCCACATTCGGCATAGGTTAAAGATAACCCAAGACGCTGTAATTGGGTTTTAAGAGGATCAAACAATGGACTGCTGCCATTCCAGGCTAGCAATCCCTGCGCATTCTTCAAAAAATGATCATCCGCCAGATCCAGTGGATGCCGGGCAATCAGCTCGATACCCCGCCCGTTGAGCCATGCCCTGAAATTTCCCATCCAGGCACTTATAGGAACACTTGCGCCAACCGTAAACATCACCATATAGCGAGATGTCATATTCTCCCGGGACAGTGCAACCTGAGGCTGGTGCTGACGAACACACTGAACGATATCACTAAGATCCCAAAGTGTAGCCTGCAAAATACCAACTCGCTGCAAATGACCGATTAGCTGAGGCTGAAAAACATCCGATCCAAGAACAATCGGCAAATCAGGTTGGATCTGTGCCAACCCGACAACCGCAATCCCCTCCATATCTGTCACACCACCATCATGCGGATTTAAGATGGATATGGGTAACGGTTGATGATGGGCTTTTAACTGAGAAAGTAACTCGAGAGTAAAACCACCTGTTCCTAAGATCTGATAAGGCTGCCCGTCCAGATCATCAAAACCTATCGAGCGAACCTGCATCATGCGATATTCCACCCCAGCATCTGCCGGACAGCCTGAGGATTACGGCGTAAATCGACGGCATGGCGATGCCTGTCGTCAAAAAATAAATCACCATTAGCTGAAGCCTGAATCATATCGCTAAATAATGCATCTTCTCCCTGACGAAGAAAATAAAGCGCTGCAGCAAAACGCACATGAGCCACACCGGCATCAACAATTGCTTGCTCCACACCAAAGCGCTCACCTAAACGACAGGCCTTTTCCAACTCATCGGTCACTTTTAAACGCCGGCGGGTATCACGGGCCGTCTGCGCACCAAAACTATTAGAATGGACACGATAGCGCCCTAACACTGTATCAATACGATCAATCGAACCCTGTAAAAATCCTGCATTCATAATATGCCAGGGATAATCACAAATAATCGAGCAATCATGCTCTAGTGCTCTAATTAATGAATGATGGCGACGAAAAGCAATACTACTGGCCTGTAAAAAAGTACCGTAACGAATCAAATGCTCGATACCCGCCTGTTTAGGGATATAGCAGGCATTATAAAAATCACAGCTATAATGCTTAAGAGTCTGGCCCGTATCACTATCAAATACTTCTGCTTCATGATAAGCAATCGCACAATCAGGGTGAGCGTCAAGATAATCGACCAACACCTGCAACTTACCCGGCAAAGCAAGATCATCGCCATCCAGATACGCAATATAATCCCCACTGGCCGCCTCAAGTAACCGGGCCATTGTTGCCACTAACCCCAGATTCACTGGATTGGTCATCACAAAAAGCCCAGGATAGCAGTCTTTAACCTTCTCAATGGCTAAAGCAGTGCCATCCGTTGAGGTGTCATTACAAACAATCACCTCATATTCAAAATGGCACACCTGACCAAGCAAGCTCCCAAGGCACGGCCCAATATAGTCTTCCAGATTATAGGCCGGAACAATCACTGATAGTTTCATAATCTCTTCCCGATGAGGAAACGTCAAAATTGTTACATGATTCGTAATCATATTCAAAAATCAGGCCAGTTTTTAATAAAAAATTAAAGACTATGTTAATATTGTAAATAATCTAATTGACAAAAAAACACATAAGGATAGTATACAATTAATTAAGTGAATAGATCATTTGGTTTATTAACTGTTGTCAATTTAAAAGGATGATACTATCTTCAGTTAGATAGTTAACATGATTTATGGGAAAATTAATATTAAACGTCTTTCATCAAACACTCATAATTTTAAAAAGACATCCCTTCATCTCAGATAACTAATCACATTATATTTTTAGTTTATTTTAATTCATTTATATAACGTATAATTACCTAAATTATATAAAGGAAAACCCTCAATATATGTCTCAATTAATATACACAATTCTATTTATTCAATATTCCACAGACAATTTATAAAAAATAAAATAAAAACAGGAATAACAAGAAAACCAATTTAACCCTAATATACAAACAACGAATTCACTTTTAATTAACTTCGCAGATTTAAAATCCTTCAGGCTTATTAATGAAAACTTCATATATATTATTCATGCTTACTTTTTTCACCTGTTTAACAGGCTGTTCAGCATTAAAGCAAGATACATTTCTACCTCAAGCTATCTATATTAAGCAGCATCAACTTATTTATCAGGGAGACTTAACGCCCAAACGAGTCAATCGTGCCATTGCCTTAGCTAAAGGCCACACCATTCATGAAGTTATGATTGAAAGTCTTGGTGGGGAAGTCATGTCTTCGATCAAATTTGGTCGCTGGATCTTTCAACATCATCTGAATGTGAAAGTTGTTAACTATTGTACATCTTCATGCGCTAATTACATTTTCCCAGCCGGAAACCATAAATATCTAGCTAAAAATGATATTTTAGGATGGCATGGCGGTGCTTATCAGCGAACCAATGCTGACGATAATCCTCATCAGCATTTACCAAAATTCATTAACAAGTGGCGAAAAGCAGAAACGGCTTTCTATCATGAAATCGGAGTCAACCCAAATCTGCCAACACTGGGTCAACAACGACAATTTTCCTGTCAGAGAGGCGGCGATCAGGGCTGGTACTATTCAATTAACGATCTCAATCGGCTGGGAATTCATCATATCATATTAACTGATGGACAATGGCATCCCCTGATTTTTATCGGCATTTCTAGTTGTAAACTGACCATCCCAAATAAGCAAGCGATATGGAAACAGATTCAGGCAGGGCACCTTCCCATAAAAACTGAGCTAACGGTTAAAGAGCTTCACAAAAGAACCGAAATATCCAAATACATCTATTTCAATTATTGGTAATCAGAGTATCGGCTCAATTTTATGATGAACCAAATAACCTTTACGTGAGCACATCACACAGAGCAGTTTTGATGACTGAGTTTAATCACCCCAACTTGGGATAAGAAGTCACAATGCATCGCGATTAGTTCCGTGATGTGTCAGGCTTGTTTTCTGATATGGGACTCAGGTCAAATCCAAGGTAAATCTGGGCCGCCATTGCCATTCTATGGCAAGCACGGATTTACCGCTGTGCCCGGGACAGTTCACTGAGTAGATCGACGCCATCCCAGTACCAGTCGAAGGCTAAAGCCTGCCCCGGTGCCACGACCCGATCCACCCGAAGAGAGGGGTATTCCAGCAGCTGATCGCGCAGGCTCTGGCGGGAGCCACCGACCATGACACAGGTCTGATAATTTGCCATCGTCTCAAGCCAGGTTTCAAGCTGTTCCACCTGCTGCCAATAAAGTGTGCCGCCACGGCGTATCGGCAATGACTCTCCCCATGATAATTCGCCCCAACCAATCCTATCTGCTTGTTGATAATGGCTGATGTCCCCATCAATCGCCGCCTGTTGGAGTTGCAACAATTGCTCGCTGGCCCGTTTGAGTTCATCGGGTATAAAACGGGCCAACTGACGAAAAACCCGCTGGCGCATCGTTGTATCACGGCCAATCCACAACAAAAGTCCCGGAGATGAACAGGACTGCTGATCAAACTGACCAATATCGACAGCCAGTTGCTGTAGTTGCAACTGAATTGCCCGTGCAGGCAGTTCGCGTAATGCCACTTCGTCAAATAAAGCCAGTGACTGGCGATCGGCAAATGTCAGCTCTTTCGCCCCGGCGGGCAAAGGTAAACGACGAATGGCGGCAATGCTTTGATCCCCGCCCCAAATCACCCGGCTGGCACAATAATCACTCAGAGATTGTGTCAGGCCCTCATCATGAGGATAGCGAATGATCCGAAGCCGCTCAGCAACCATCTGCCAGCGTGGCTGAGCCAGTAAACGGTTTAAAACCTTGATCACCGCCTGTTGATCAGGCAGTTCCCGGCTCGATAAACGCACGAGTGTTGGATTTCCCTGCAATAAAGAAGCAATCGCCGAATGAAACGCAACCATTGGAACATTAGCTGGCACTAAATGAAAACTAACACCCAGCGGGGCTCGTTTTCCCTGAGCCAGGCGTTGTTCAATTTGATGGTGCAACACACGCTCCCTTAAGAAAAACCCCAGAGCTCTGGCACTGGGGACGGTCTCAAGTAAAGACAGTTCATGGCTAAAAACGCGAATAAACTCAAGAAGAAGCGGCGCATAACATGGGAGTGGCATCCGGTTAAACGAAAGAAGCCCCTCATCTGCCGGGCATAACACATCAATCTGCTGGTACTGTTCGGTCGTTAACTGAATGTATCGCTGCATCCACGCACCTCTGCTGTTTGCTCTCGTCCGAGCACTTTGAAATAGCGACCTTTGCGTCCACAAGGACAATCATCATCCCCCAGCCAGATCCCTAAATCTTCCGTCAGTAAGCTATGGCCCGGGTAACTTTCAGGCAGCCCGGAGACAACCTGAATGAGACCAGCCTCACCCCGGGGTTGCACCGCCATGCTCTTTGGATGGCGAATTAAAATGTCTGAAAAAACCGGGGTGTGTAGATGCCCTTGTTCACAACTGACAAAAATACTCCCTGTCTGCTCGGCCATCCCATAAAAATTATGGACTGTTTCGCTCCCTATCCAATCATGGCAGCGATCATTGAAAGCCTGATGACTAACTGCCAGATGCTCTAATTTTTTCCAGCCGCCACTGTGGAATATAATGGCTTGATTAAGTGGTAATTTGAGCCCTCTTTTCGCCAGCGGCTCTAACAGACACTGCCAGAGCATGAACGTAAAGCCGAAGATGATCACGGGTTGATTATGGTAACGCTCACAAAAGCGTTCAATTAAAGCCCAGTCGGGTTGCATCTGTTCATCCAGAGCATAGCTGTGATCACGCCCTAAAAAAGAAAGGCCAAGCGCCCCGGCACCCCGTGCAGAAAACCCTTGTCGGCTGGAAAGCAGTGCCGGCTGCTCAACCAGCAGCATGGGCAACCGTTGTCGACCGACCCAATTTTGCAAGATTTTGACCAAAACCTTACTTTGCAGTGCTGAAGCATTCCGATCCAAAAAAATTTGCGATTTTGCACCACTTGTGCCTGAGGATGTCAGTGTTTTGAAGACATCGGCATCATCGATACTTTTTAATTTCAAATGTTTAAACAGACGAATAGCCAACGGCATCAATTCATCTTCACGCGTCGCAAACCGGGGAAAATTCCCCGCTTGTAATAACCGGTCATACGGTTGACAGCAACGTGCATGATGATCCGTCAGCTCATTTAGCCGGGCCAGCAACAAGGCTTGTTTTTCCACCTGAGGCAAACCATAAACCGGCGCATTTAACAGCGCATCAAGAGCCATCATGTTCAATCCACTGCGCTAAACGGGGATAATCCAACTTGCCATTGGCGGTATGAGGCAGTGACTCAATACAGGCTACAGCAAATAAACGAGGATGCAGCCCCAACTGCTCCCGCAGATGCTTTTCCACGTCGAGAACGTGTTCTGTTGAAGTCACCGCGATGCGCAGAGCATCATCATGGCCACAACAAACCACCGGTAATTCGGGTGTTGATAACGTCCGCTCCAGCGCATCTAACGCAGTTCTGGTCCCAGCCAGTTTAATCATGCGTTTTAAGCGCCCGGTAACATAGAAAAAGCCATCGGCATCCCGGTAACCTAAATCACCTGTTTTGAGTACGCCCGGTCGTGACGGTTTTGCCAGATCAGAGAGCGTCTGGGCATAGCCTAACATGACATTTGCTCCCCGATAAACCAGCTCCCCTTCCTGATTGTCATCCAGTAATGGTTGGCCCTGTTCATCAACAATCATTAATTCACCGCCGGGAATTGCAACCCCAATACTATCGGGGCGGGAAAGCACTTCACCTGCCGGCACATAGGCGATTCGGGCGGTGGCTTCAGTCTGCCCGTACATCACGCAAAAATCTTTCCCCTGCGCGGATGCCCATTGCGCAAACGTCTGGGCCAGTTTTCGATCAAGATGTCCTCCGGCTTGTGTCAGAACTTGCAGGTCAGGCCAGTCATTGCGGCGAATTCGCAACTGTTCATACATTTGATAACTATAAGGGACACCGGCAAGCTGTGTGACACCTTGTTCTTTGAGCAATTGCCAGAAGTCCCGGCGCATAGGGTCGGGTTCGGTCAGAACCATCGAACCACCGCACCAAAGATGACTATTAAGTAACGATAATCCATATGAATAGGCAAGCGGTAATGCACTGATGACCCGGGAGTGGCAATCCATCTGCAAATAGTCCGCAATTGAAGCTGCATTCGCCGAAAGGTTAGCGAGGCTGAGCTGCACCAGTTTCACGCCCCCAGTGGAGCCGGATGTCGTCAGTAATAATGCCAGTTCAGGATCCAGATTATGAGGCTTAGTGTGAAGCGAAACCCCGCTCTGGCCACGTTCAAAATACCCCCAGTTTGGCTGATACGATTCAATAATCGCCTGCTGACTCTGTTCATCTAATTTCGGGTTAATCAGAATCAGAGGATGTCGCCCCAGTAAAGCAGCCAGATAGATCACAATGGTATCCGGGTGATGGTGAGCCTTTAATGCAATTAGCTGTCGCTCTCCCCCCCACATCTTTACCATCATCTCAGCTTGTTCAAGAAGCTGTGGATAGGTGATTGAAGCGCCCTGATACCAAATCGCTTCGCCCTGATACTGTTCCATCTGCCTGAGTAAATTCAAAGCGCCATCCCTCCATCTACATGTAACAGCTCGCCGGTCATATAGCCTGACCAGTCACAACTTAAAAACAGTGCGCAGCGAGCCACTTCTTCTGCTTGACCAATTCGCCCCAAGGTAATCTGCCTGATATGCACATCACGCTGAGCCGGGGTTAAATCAGCCACCAAATCCGTTTCAATTAAGCCCGGTGCAATGGCATTCACCCGAATCTTATCGCCAGCCAACTCTTTCGCCAGCGAGCGGGTCATTCCCACCAGAGCCGCCTTACTGGCCGCATATACACTTTGCCCCGGACAACCACCCAATGCCATCGCCGATGCCATATTCACGATACTGCCACCACCATTGCGACGCATCATTCGGGCCGCATACTGGGCACAGTAAAACGCGCCGAAACTATTGACGGCAAAGGTCTGTTCAAGGCTCTCGGGAGTCACCATAGCAAGCAGTGCTTCATCGCGCAGACCCGCATTGTTGATGAGCACATCCAGCGTTTTCGTTTGTGTAAATAATTCTCGAAAACCCGCTTTAACCGCATCACTATCAGCCACATCAAATGCTAATACCGAGCAATCCACCTCATAATGTGCAGACAATTCATCCGCAAGAGCAACTAAGCTGTCTTTATCCCGGCCGTTGAGATACAAAGTCGCCTGTTCACGGGCAAAAACCTGAGCAATCGCCCGACCGATCCCCCGGGAAGCCCCAGTAATCAAAACATGTCGACCATCCAGCATACCGGTCATGACACACTAACGCCATATTTAGCCAATATGTCTCGGGCCTTGGAGAATGAACTCATATCAATAATGTCATCAGTATCGAGCATGACATCGTAACTATCTTCAATTGCAGCAATCAGCTGCATATGTGCGACCGAATCCCATTGTGGGATCCCCTGATATTGCAAATCGCCCTGGATCAGGGCAACATCAACAGCAAGCGCCTCGGCAAAAACATCAGCTAAAGGTTTCAATTCAGACATGGCGGAAAAATCTCATTAATGACTGACGGGCTGCGAAGTAATCTTTGGCAACCAACGTCAAAGTTATAAATTCATGCTCTTGCATACCACGTTGATATCCCAACATGCTATTGAGCCTTAAAGCCGCCGAATTATCACATTTCACCTGCGTCTTAATCATTTTAATATGTAATAATTCAAATGCAGCATCTAGTTGACACAATGCAACCGCTGTTGCCAGCAACCCATGACGAACCGGCGTATCACCGAGGTATAATCCGCTATCAGCACAGGCCTGGTGCGCCAAATTACCTGAAGCAGATCCTTTCAGATTTGCATAACCGGTCCGCAAACCATTTACCTCTACACACCAATGCCGCCGCGAGGGTTCATCATACATTCTCTCAAACCAGCATCGCTGCTGACGAGCGGAAATGATCTGCTGACTGAGCATCTGACAACGAACCGGTTCACTATTTCGCCAACGTCGTAACGATGGAAGATCCGCAGGGCATACTGGCCTTAACATGACGCCATAGGCACTTATTCGGGCAGCGGGTTCCTGATTCAAAAAAACTCCTTATATCGACTCATCTTTACACAATAACGAGTTACTTTATTGGTGATCTTTTCCATAATACCTTACTCTTGACTATCATCTTTGATCAACAAAGGGACAGCTATGGCCATCGCCATTATACCGGCACGGGGCGGCAGTAAACGGATCCCACATAAAAACTTAAAATCCTTTTGCGGCCAGCCAATGATCAGTTATGCCGTTAATTCAGCTCTTGAGAGTGGTTGCTTTTCTTCTGTCGTTGTCTCCACCGACGACCCACAAATCGCCGAAGTTGCTCAAAGTCTGGGAGCTGATGTTCCTTTTTTACGGGACCCGACACTTGCCGATGATTTTGTCGGCACAACCCCAGTTGTCATTGACACGATTCAGCGTTTAGATCGCGAATGTCAGCTTCGCGATAAAATCTATTGCTGTATCTATGCAACCACCCCTTTATTAGATGCAAAAACACTGGCCAAGGGACTTTCGCTACTAACCCAAAGCGGTGCTGATTATGTCTTCTCTGCCGCTGAGTTTCCATTTCCGATTCAACGCGCATTAAAACGAGACCAACAAGGCTTTATGCGGCCTTTCTATCCTGAATATATCGGCCAGAGAAGCCAGGATCTTGAGCCGGCATTTCAAGATGCAGGACAATTTTATTGGGGAACCCGTGAAGCTTGGTTATCCGGCGTTGGCACCTTTAGCGGTAGCGGCCAAGCATTAATTTTACCGCGTTATCGAGTCGTTGATATTGATACACCCGAAGACTGGCAGCTTGCCGAACTCCTTTATCAGGCGCTCCATGCCCAATGATTAAGATTCTGTTTCGATTAGATGCCAATAGCCAGATTGGCACAGGCCATCTCATGCGTTGTCTGACTTTGGCCGATGCTTTATCCCAACATGCGAAGGACAATAATCAAACCTTAACGTGTTGTTTTTACTGCCACCAGTTACCCCCCGCGTTAGCAGAATGGGTCGTCAAACGAGGTCACATATATCTTGAAGCTGCCCAGCTTCAAAGCAAAATTGATCCCATTTTGGACTGGCAATCTGACGTCGTGATTGTCGATCATTACGGTTTAGATGCCAACTGGGAAAACCAACTCTATGGGAAAATACCATTATTAGTGATCGATGATTTGGCCAACCGCTCCCATCAGTGTAACTGGTTATTGGATCAAGGCCCACTTCGACAGAGCACCGACTACACATCAGTTAATCAGGGGTGTCAGTTTTGGTTAGGAAGCCGGTTCGCACTGATTGCACCAGAGTTTCACTCGTACCGGCGATCAAACTGTGGCCCATTTCGTCAGGGGCTCATCTGTTTTGGCGGCGCAGACCCGGTCCATGCGACCAAAACCACATTAGAAGCGCTACTAAAACTTGAAAGGGCCAAATCCATCCAGTGGCACATTATCGCTGGGGCTGCCAATCCTGATTGGCCGGATTTGCTGGAACTTGTCCAATTCAGTTCACTCGCAATTCACATCAAACGCCATGAATCCAATATGCCCCGATTACTTGCACAATGTGACTTTACGATAGGTGCTGCCGGAGGGATGACCTGGGAAAGATGCTGCATCGGAATTCCGACACTTGCCATTCCTATTGTGGATAATCAGGTGTTTAATGAAGCAGTGATTCGTCGCTATCAGCTGGCTGAACTTCTCTCTTTAGATGATTTATCACAACCGGAGCAATTAGACAGCGCATTGAAATCTTTAGAAAGCCATCGTAATCTTTTCCGGAAACATGCACAAACCATGATTGATGGCTTAGGTGCAATACGCATCGCTACAAAATTACTTCATTTGCTGAGATAACAGGATCCATCATGAAAATAATGCTCTGCCAACAAGCAGCGACATACGCCGATAAAGTTGCAAATCTGGCGACCATCGAGCACCTGGCCGCAGGAGCAAAGGCATTTGATGTCAATGTACTGATTTTCCCCGAATTGTTTTTAACAGGATATAATCTCAAAGGCCAGCTACGCCAGCTTGCCGAACCAATTGACGGGCCAGGTATCACCCGAATTCGCCAGATAGCCAGGCGACATCAAACAGCCATTATCTGTGGATTTCCCGAAAAAGTTGATGAATTTGTTTTTAACAGTGCCGTTGCTATTGATAAAAAAGGAGAAATTGCCCACTGCCACCATAAAGTTTTTTTATTTGGTGACGAAGAAAAAGTGCTGTTTACCCCGGGCCATGAATTTAAAACGTTTGAACTGGCCGGCAAGCGTTGTGGACTTTCAATCTGTTACGACATCGAATTTCCAGAAGTGGCCCGCCATATGGCCCAGTCTGGAGCATCGGTACTCTTTAATCCGACTGCCAATATGTACCCCTATACTCAGGTTCCATTATCATTAGTCCGAGCAAGGGCTTTAGAAAATGGCTTAGTAACCGTATATGCCAATCTTTGTGGAGAAGAAAACGGTTTAATATATACAGGGCAAAGTGCCATTGTCTTACCTGATGGAACTGATCTTGTCAGAGCTGGATGCGACCCAGCCTTTTTAATCGGGGATATCAGTCAGGGACTGGCCCGGAATAAATCTGAACCATCCTCGACCCAAGTGTTCGATCTGGCAAAAACGCAATGGCTACAATGATACAACCGATCAAAATACACACTGTAGCGCAAAAGCAGGCTAAAGATATTTTCACAGAAAAAGACCCTAGCCTTCAACGCCGTTATTCTCCTTAATTCATCTAAATTTATGAACTAAGATATCCTTGATATTCATCCAATTTTCAAAAAAAGCTTTGAATTTTTCCGCCTGCTATTTGATGACCATCAAGACATCCCAAGTTCTTCCATCAAACAATAATGAATATATATAAAGTATCTGTTAGATGGCCATGGTACTGCTACTTAATAGTGGCAGAGTTAGAAATTAATAATGACAAGAAACAGTCAAGAATAGGAACAATGCACGATGAAACTAATAAAGACTTTTGCACCCTTATGGGTGGCAATATTGATCGCATTGATACCGGCTCCCGCCGGTTTAGATGCATACGCTTGGCGCTACTTCGCAATATTCATAGGTTGTGTCGTCGGTTTGATTCTCGAACCACTACCAGGTGCTGTAATCGGTCTGTTCGGTGTCGTTGCCGTGGCTTTGCTCAATCACTGGGCATTGTTCTCGCCTGAGCAGCTGGCTGCACCACATTTTAAAGCAGCTAAAGCAGCATTTTCCTGGGCCGTTTCAGGCTTCACTAATGGAACCGTTTGGCTAATCTTCGGTGCCTTTATGTTCGCACTCGGCTATGAAAAGACCGGATTGGGGCGCCGTATTGCACTATGGCTTGTGAAGACCATGGGCAAAAGAAGCCTTACCTTAGGTTATGCAATTATGATCGCCGATACTATTCTGGCACCATTCACACCATCTAATACAGCACGTAGCGGTGGTACCATCTTCCCGGTATTACGTAACCTGCCACCTCTTTATAATTCCAATCCGGAAGATGAGAGCCGCAAACGTATCGGGACTTATCTGATGTGGACAGCCATTGCCTCCACTTGCGTTACCAGTTCACTATTCTTAACAGCCCTTGCTCCAAACCTTTTAGCCGTTGCGCTGACCCATGCATCTACAGGTATTGAAATCAGCTGGGGACAGTGGTTTGAAGCTGCTGCACCGGTTTGTATCTTACTTCTTTTAATCGTCCCTCTGCTGAGCTACTGGCTCTGCCCTCCTGAAGTTAAATCTGGTTCTGCCGTTCAAGACTGGGCGAAAAAAGAATTAGCCGAAATGGGTAAACTCACCAAAAACGAAATTCTGTTACTTTGTTTCGTTGTAATGGCTCTGGTTCTGTGGATCTTTGCCGGCCACTATATTTCTGGCGCATTAGTTGGACTGTTAGTCATCTCTTTGATGCTGATCTTTAAAATTCTGACCTGGAATGACATTCTCAGCAACAAAGCAGCCTGGAATACACTGGTTTGGTTCGCAACTTTAGTCGCCTTAGCCGGTGGTCTGAGTAAAGTTGGTTTTGTGAGCTGGTTCGGACAAATGGTAGGTAATAATCTAGATGGGATGAGCCCAATGACAGCAATGGTCATTCTGGCTCTCATCTTCTTCCTGCTCCATTATCTGTTCGCCAGTGTCACAGCTCATACCACAGCCTTGTTGCCTGTCATTCTTGCAGCAGCTTCAGGTATTCCTGGTATCAATATGCAGATGTTTGTCTTTGTACTCGTTCCAATGTTAGGTCTGATGGGTATTCTGACACCTTATGGCACTGGCCCTAGCCCTGTTTACTATGGTAGTGGATTTATTCCAGGCAAAACCTGGTGGAAACTCGGAGCTATATTCGGTGGACTATACCTCATCGTTTGGTTAGGCCTTGGTCTTCCATGGTTACACATGATTTTCTCGTAAATCGAGATTACAGAACGATCCTGATTTTTTTTCAGATTTAATATCATAAAGGCGTCATTTGGCGCTTTTTTTATTGCTTTAATTTCACTGAACTACATAAATTGATATCCATTTATTATTATATGGTTCACTCCCCCCATTTTTTCGACTCACAGAACAGGGTCACGGCTAACGGTCCGACCATTAGAATTGATATAGACCAAAAAACATCTACACAAAGTGATTTCGACTGGATATTAATCATCTATAAACCATAATGGTAGGACCATTAAATCATTTTAGCGCCAGAACGATGAATTCCCACCCCAATCTTTTTAAACCTGTTCACTCAGGGCGTGCCAGTGAAGAAATTGCGCTACAGATAGAAGCTGCTGTGATGGCCGGGCATTTAAAGGCCGGAGAAAGCCTGCCTAGTGAGCGGGAATTACAACATACATTTAATACGGGTCGCGGCGTAGTGCGAGAAGCTCTGCAGACCCTGCGCCAAAAAGGAATGGTCGAGGTCCGTAAAGGCGCACATGGCGGAACTTATATCAAACAAATCGAAGTCGCTCAGGTCAGCGAATCATTAGCCTTATTTTTGCGTCAAAACCACATCGAACCCAAACATATTATCCGTTACCGTGAAAGTGTTGACCATTGCATTGCCACCATCGCTCTAATCGAAGCATCAAAAACAGAGAAAGACCAACTACTTACAATGGCTAAGCAATTTCTAACACTGGCACAAAGCTCGGACAGCACCCAACATCAGCTTGGAGAGCAAGACCGTCAACTCAATATCACTTTTTCCCATATGAGCCATAACCCAGTATTTGAATGGATGACCCAAGCCATGCAAATGGGGTTCAGCTCACAAGATTATAAATTATATGAGAATGCCGATTTTCGGTTACAGACAGCCATCAACTGGACACATACAGCAGGTGCTTTAGCTACCGGTGATCTACATAAAACCCACGCCTACATAAGTAAGCACTATTTACTTCTCAGTGAATGCGTACAAACGCACGACTAAACCAAAAACTCAACGTCTGATTCCACTTATCACGTTCTGTTCAAGGAGCAGCATCGATCACTACAACAAAAGGGAAAAATCATGAATCACGAAACTTTTGATTTTATTATTATTGGTGGTGGCTCAGCCGGCAGTGTACTTGCCAATCGACTCAGCACAAACCCTAAACATAGAGTCTTAGTTCTCGAAGCCGGACATCCCGACTATAAAGCAGATTTTCGGATTCATATGCCGGCCGCACTAACGTATCCATTGCAAAGTAAGATGTATAACTGGTGGTATGAATCCGAACCAGAACCTTACATGCATAATCGTCGGATCTACCAACCTCGAGGAAAAGTTCTTGGAGGCTCAAGCTGCATTAACGGAATGATCTACATCCGCGGTAATGCCATGGACTATCAAAGATGGGCATCCAACCCTGGCCTGGAAAACTGGGATTATGCGCATTGTCTGCCTTATTTCCAGCGTCTTGAAAATAGCTTAAGTGGAGCCGATGATGCATACAAAGGTTCAAACGGTAAATTACTGCTCACAGAACCAGAATGTAACGAAAGTCCTCTATTCGATGCTTTCTTTAAAGCCGTTCAGGAAGCAGGATATCCGCTAACGCCCAACGTCAATGGCTATCGTCAGGAAGGTTTTGGTAAATTTGAACGAACCACCTTTAATGGTCGTCGCCTCAATGCAGCAAGGGCCTATGTTCATCCCGTTAAAAGCCGGAAAAATCTCACCACAATCTGTAAAGCACATGCCAGTAAAATACTGTTTGATGGTAACCAGGCTATTGGCGTCGAATTTCGCAAAAATGGACGACTACAGAAAATTTTCGGACACGAAATTATTTGTTGTGGCGGGGCTATCAACTCACCCCAGTTATTGCAGCTCTCAGGGATTGGTAATGCCGAAGAATTAACCACCTTAGGCATTTCACCTGTTACAGACCTCCCAGGCGTTGGTGAAAACTTGCAAGATCACCTTGAGCTTTATGTACAGTATAGCTGTAAGGAACCTGTGAGCATGTACCCAGCACTCAAATGGTATAACCAGCCTGCCATCGGCTGGGAATGGCTAACTAAAGGAACAGGTCTTGCCGCAACAAACCACTTTGAAGCAGGTGGATTCATCCGCAGCAATAACCAGGTCAAATACCCAAATATTCAATATCACTTTTTACCCATAGCGATCCGTTATGATGGATCATCACCTCAGAAGGGCCATGGCTATCAATGTCATGTCGGACCGATGAATTCTGATGTCCGGGGCAGTGTCAAGTTAAAAAGCGCTGATCCATTTATGCATCCTGCAATTTGCTTTAATTACCTGTCAACAGAACAGGAACGACGCGAATGGGTTGAAGCAATTCGTTGTACCCGTAAAATCATGGAGCAGCCTGCTTTCGATGAATACCGTGGTGAAGAATTATCACCAGGTCAAAAATGCCAAACCGATGAAGAAATTCTCGACTTCGTCGCACGCGAAGGGGAAAGTGCATATCATCCAAGCTGTACCTGCAAAATGGGTCATGACGATATGGCCGTTGTCGATGACCAACTACGTGTACATGGTTGTCGAAACTTACGAGTCGTTGATGCATCAGTTTTTCCGGCAGTTACAAATGGCAATATTTATGCCCCAACGATGATGATCGCTGAAAAAGCAGCTGATCTTATCTTAAATAACACACCATTAACTCCATCTGAAGCAGGCTTTTATCAAGTTTCATCGGAAGAATCTAAGGTCAGGACCTTTTCATAACTCTTCCCAGAAGTGGCATCAAGCCACTTCTTTCCCAAAAGGTTAGCCCTCTATCAATCTATACGTTAAAAAACGATTAGATGATAAAGATTTATCAATATATTGTTACTATTTATATTAAAAATTTTTTAAATAATTCCTTTTATTTATAGATGAAATTTTTCTAAACACCACTAATATTATGATTTTAAAATAAAAAAAATAAAACCATTAATGATATTTAACATTTATTTAATAAATAACACAATGTTCCGAATTGTATCGAACAAATTTCTAGATAACCATTAACATTTTGACATCTAACTATATTTCTGACATCCTGTTTTTTATTGAATGATTAATTAAATATATTTTATGCCTAAGGTAGGGATGCCTGAAATCCGGCGACCACAATTGATCAATGCCACCATGGAAGTCATTGATGAAGTTGGATTATCAGCCACCAGTATTGCTTTAATCAGTCGAAAAGCAGGAGTCTCGACAGGAATCATTAATCACTATTTTAGCGGCAAACATGGTTTGTTAGAGGCTACAATACGCTCCATATTAGATCAACTGGCTACAGGAATCAGAGACCGGTTGAATGCTGTTCCTCAGCAAGCAGCCATCGAACGGATTCAAGCCATTATTGAAGGAAACTTCACCTCACATCAACTGCAAAGCAAAGTTGTTCATACATGGCTGGCATTCTGGGCCCAGTCCGTACATGACCCAAAACTCCACCGGTTGCAACGGGTGAACGCTCAAAGATTGATATCTCATCTACAATTAGAACTGAAAAAGATATTACCAAAACCCCGGGCCCGATTCGTAGCTCATGGGATTGCGGCACTCATTGATGGTATCTGGATCCGTGGAGCTTTGACACCAAATGGCATCGACCAACAACAAGCCATTACATTGGTCAATGATTATTTAGCCAAAGAACTGCCCAATTAGATTTTTAGCATTTGAGCTCTGCGAATCAAAGCAAACAGGAACAACAAATGAAACACGAATTACTCTATATTCATGGCCAATACCAACAGGCAACCTCTGGCGAAACATTCTTTTCTGTCAACCCAGCCACCGGTGAGCAGCTAGCAGAGATCGATCAGGCCAGCCAGAAAGACGTTGATAAAGCAGTAGCCTCTGCTGAACAGGGATTTGCCATCTGGTCAAAAATGTCAGCGGTCGAGCGTTCACGGATTCTACTTAAGGCTGTCGCATTATTACGTGAACAAAACGATGATCTGGCCCGGTTAGAAGTGTTAGATACCGGCAAACCCATTCAGGAAGCCAATTGCGTCGATATTACAACCGGTGCGGATGTCATCGAATATTACGCAGGCCTCATTCCCGCAATTCAGGGAGAACAACAACCATTAAGTGAAACCAGCTTCTTCTATACCTGCCGCGAACCATTAGGTGTTTGTGCCGGAATAGGTGCCTGGAATTATCCGATTCAAATCGCCATGTGGAAATCAGCCCCAGCACTTGCAGCAGGGAATGCTATGGTCTTTAAACCTTCCGAAGAAACGCCACTTACTGCACTAAAACTTGCTGAAATCTTCACCCAGGCTGGTGTTCCCGACGGCGTATTTAATGTCGTTCAGGGCGATTACCGGGTTGGTCAAATGCTCTCACGCCACCCTCATATTGCAAAAGTTTCATTTACAGGTGAAGTCGGTACCGGAAAGAAAGTGATGACCGATGCAGCCCAGACATTAAAAGAAATTACCATGGAACTTGGTGGTAAGTCCCCCCTTATCGTGTTTGATGATGCTGACCTTGATACAGCAGTTTCAGGTGCTATGGTTGCTAACTTCTATACACAGGGCGAAGTCTGCACCAATGGTACTCGGGTCTTTGTGCAAAGCGGTATTTATAAGCAATTTATTCAGCAAATCAGCCAACGGACCGCTAAGCTTAAAGTTGGTGATCCACTTGACCCAACAACCCAGGTCGGGGCTCTAATTAGTGAAAACCATTTAAATAAAGTACTCGAATACATTGATGCCGGAAAAGCGTCCGGAGCAACCTTATTATGTGGAGGGAAACGTCCAGACGGGTCCCTTGCCAATGGCTTTTTTGTCGAACCAACAATCTTTACCGATTGCCAGGATGACATGCCCCATGTCAAAAATGAAATTTTTGGTCCAGTTATGTCGATTTTACCATTCGATGGTGAAAGCGAAGTCATAGAACGCGCGAACCAGACTCGTTATGGATTAGCAGCCGGTTTGTTTACCCGGGATCTAAGCCGGGCTCATCGGGTGATTGCCCAAATGCAGGCTGGAATTTGCTGGATTAATACATGGGGTGATTCTCCGGCACCAATGCCTGTCGGAGGCTATAAGCAGTCAGGAATTGGCCGGGAAAACGGAATCGAGACACTCAAACATTATACCCAGACGAAAAGTGTCTATATTGAGCTTGGCCAATTTGAAAGCCCATATGAATAACCCTGAACGCTTCCGTCATATGTAACCAGAATAGAGAATACCATGAATAACACTCAGTTCGATTACATCATTGTTGGTGCCGGCTCTGCGGGTTGTGTGCTGGCAGACCGATTAACCGAAGACGGTCAATATAACGTATTGCTGCTTGAGGCAGGCGGCAGTGATCACAGCATTTTTATTAAAATGCCGACCGCTCTCTCTTACCCAATGAATACGGAAAAATATGCCTGGCAATTCGAATCTCAGCCTGAACACGGCCTGAACGAACGCAGGATGCATTGCCCCCGGGGCAAAGTCTTAGGCGGTAGTTCGTCTATCAATGGCATGGTCTATGTCCGGGGACATGCCGAAGACTTTAATGAGTGGGAACAAAACGGCGCTCAGGGTTGGAACTACCAGGATTGTCTCCCCTACTTTAAACGGGCCGAGACATGGATTTCGGGCCCGGATAATTATCGCGGGGGACAAGGACCTCTGGGGACCTGTGCGGGCAATGACATGCGCCTTAATCCACTTTATCAGGCTTTTATCGAAGCAGGGAAAGAGGCCGGATACCCCCACACCAAAGATTATAACGGTTTCCAACAAGAAGGCTTTGGCCCGATGCAAATGACGGTTGACAAAGGTGTTCGGGCTTCGACAGCCAAAGCTTATTTAACCCGAGCCAAACACCGCGCCAATCTAACCATCAAAAAACACGTTTTGGTAACCCAGATTTTACTCAATGGTACAACAGCTTATGGCATTGAGTTCAAAGAAAAAAATCACATCCATCAGGTTAAAGCAAAACGGGAAGTTATTCTTAGTAGTGGCTCGATTGGTTCACCACAACTTCTTCAACTGTCAGGCATCGGTCCCAAAGAGGTTCTTAAACAAGCAGGCGTCACACCAATTGTCGACCTCCCCGGTGTCGGTCAAAACCTACAAGATCATCTGGAAGTTTACTTCCAATACGAGTGCCACCAATCCATTACACTGAACAGCAAATTAAACCTGTTCAGCATGGGCCTTATCGGCGCACGTTGGCTGCTATTCAAATCGGGTTTAGGGGCAACCAATCATTTTGAATCATGTGCATTTATTCGCTCGCGCGCCGGTGTAAAATGGCCAGATATTCAATATCACTTCCTACCTGCAGCAATGCGCTATGACGGTAAAGCAGCCGTAAAAGGTCACGGCTTTCAGGTCCATGTCGGCCCAAATAAACCAACCAGCAGGGGCTCTGTTCGGATCACCAGTCGTAATGTCGCCGATGCTCCAGCCATCCAATTTAATTATTTAAGTACCGAACGCGACGTCGAAGACTGGCGATCCGTTGTCCGGTTAACCCGGGAAATTCTCCATCAACCGGCCTTATCGAATTTTCGTGGCGAAGCCATTGCTCCAAGTGTAGATATTCAAAGTGATGAACAAATCGATGCATGGGTCAAGCAAAATGTTGAAAGTGCCTATCACCCATCATGCAGTTGTAAAATGGGCAGCGCAGATGATCCAAATGCCGTTGTTGATTCACAATGCAGAGTCTTTGGAATCAAAAATCTTCGTGTCGTCGATTCCTCGATATTTCCAACCATTACCAACGGAAATTTAAATGCGCCAACCATCATGGTCGCTGAAAAAGCAGCTGATCATATACTCAATAAATCCATTCTCCCTCCAGCCAGCGTTCCCATCTGGCTTGATCCGAATTGGCAAACACGCCAACGCCTTATTCAAGGTAACGGGTCACTCACTCCTTGACGCTAATGTCATCTTTCTACCAACATCACTCATCTTGGATAACAGATGAGTACAATCAATAAACCAAAGAGGTTTTTGTCATGAAGACAATCCCGAATCACAATAAGCATCTTAAAATTTGCTGCGTCCTGCTAGCAGCCTTAAGCCTATCCTCTGCTGCGTATGCTCATAGCAACTGCCAAACAGTTCGCTTCTCAAATGTAGGTTGGACAGATATTGCAGCAGCGACTGCCTCTGCCAGCATCATCTTAAAAGGATTAGGCTACCAGACAACAACACAGATGCTATCTGTCCCCGTCACCTATCGATCACTTGCCAATAAAGATATTGATGTATTTTTAGGAAACTGGATGCCTTCAATGGCAGCTGATATCGCCAAATATAAAAAGAATGGGACCGTCGATACCGTTCGGGCGAATCTGACCGGTGCTAAATACACCCTAGCAGTACCTCAATATGTTTACAATGCAGGTATTCATAGTTTTGCTGATCTTCAAAAATTTTCTGATAAGTTTCATAGTAAGATTTATGGCATCGAACCGGGAAATGATGGTAACCGACTCATTCAGAAAATGATTAATGAAAATGCATTTGGTCTTAAGCGCTTTGATTTAGTCGAATCCAGTGAAGCAGGCATGATTTCTCAATTGAAACGGGCCATCAGACGCCACCAGTGGATCGTATTCTTAGGCTGGGAACCCCACCCGATGAACACCAACTTCAAAATTAAATATCTTTCAGGCGGTGATGATTATTTCGGCCCTAACTATGGCGGTGCCAAAGTCTATACCAATGTCCGCCACGACTATCTGAAAGAGTGCCCGAATGTCGGCCAATTCTTAAAAAATCTGAAATTTACCTTAAAAATGGAAAATCAGATTATGGATGGAATTATTAATGGTGGCATGCAGCCACAAAAAGCTGCAAAAGCATGGTTACAAAAACATCCGAACGTTTTACCGATCTGGCTACGTGGTGTCAGGACTAAAAGCGGTAAACCTGGCTTACCTACAGTTAGAGCCTCATTGGGGCTGAAGTAAGATTAAAAGAGATCCAATTATCTTTTAATCAAATATTCAATGAGGATTCTCATGAATTGGATTACAGAATACAAAATTCCATTCGGTCACTGGATGGAACTCTTTTTTGACTGGCTCAGTCTGCATGCAGCAGGTTTTTTCGATGCAATCTCCACCGGCTTAGGGGCGGTTATTACATCTTGCATCAACACTATGGAGTGGTTTCCTCCAATTGTTATCATTATTTTCACCGCAGCCATTGCTTATGCACTGCATCGCCGCTGGTCTTTAGTTATTTTTGTCATTTTAGCTTTACTATTGATTTTAAATTTAGGTTATTGGGAAGCAATGATAGAAACATTTGTGTTAGTTTTTATCGCAACATTTCTATCCGTTATCATTGCAATTCCTATCGGAATTTTTGCAGCCCATAAACCCCGGGTTTATACCTATTTACGCCCGGTGCTCGATTTAATGCAAACTGTACCGACATTTGTCTATCTGATTCCAACACTCGTACTGTTTGGATTGGGTGTTGTACCAGGGCTTATTTCAACCATTATATTTTCAATCGCATCGCCTATCCGTCTGACTTATTTAGGTATACGTAAAGTGCCAGAAGAGTTGATTGAAGCAGGTAAAGCTTTTGGGGCAACGCCAATGAAGCTGCTTTTCAAAGTTGAGCTACCGGCCGCTATGCCAAACATTATGGCCGGAATTACCCAATGTATCATGCTATCACTTTCAATGGTGGTTATCTCAGCCTTAGTCGGGGCTGATGGACTCGGGAAACCTGTTGTTCAGGCACTAAATACCGTAAATATTTCTCAGGGATTTGAAGCCGGTCTATGTATCGTTCTGGTCGCCATGATTTTAGATCGTCTCTGTAAAAAATCAGATAATCAACAGAGGGATGAGTCATGAAAACCGCTGTCGATATTAATCAGTTAGACGTCATATTTGGCTCCAATATTAGACGAACAACTAAAAAACTCGATCAAGGCTATAGCCGCCAACAGATCATTGATGAATTAGGGGATGTCGTTGCTGTTAATAGCGCCTCTCTTCAGGTCAAACAAGGACAGATTTGCGTTTTAATGGGGTTATCCGGTTCAGGTAAATCCAGCTTACTCCGAGCTGTTAATGGCTTAAACTCCATCTCGCGGGGAAGTGTCAAAATCAGAGACAATGATCAGATGATCGATTTGGCTCACTGCAATGGGGCAACATTGCGTCATTTACGAACCAATCGGGTCTCAATGGTCTTCCAGAAATTTGCTTTAATGCCCTGGTTAACTGTCTTGGAAAATGTTGCATTTGGTCTCGAGCTTAAAGGAATGAGTAAGCAACAAAGAGAACAAAAGGCTTTAGAACAGCTGGAAATGGTCGGATTATCCGAATGGAGTAACCAATATCCTCATGAATTATCCGGTGGAATGCAACAAAGGGTCGGACTAGCTAGGGCATTTGCTATGGACAGTGACATTCTGCTCATGGATGAGCCTTTTTCAGCACTCGATCCACTCATTCGTACCCAGCTTCAGGATGAGTTATTAGCACTACAACGAAAATTAAATAAAACCATTATTTTCGTTAGCCATGACTTAGATGAAGCCCTCAAACTCGGAAATAAAATCGCCATTATGGAATCAGGTAAAATCATCCAATATGGCGAACCTGAAGAGATTGTTCTCAAACCAACAGATGATTATGTCGAAGAGTTTGTTGCTCATACTAATCCACTTAATGTACTGCGTGGTTTATCTCTGATGACATCGCTAACCCAACTACCTCAGGAAAACAACCAGATTGTTATCAAGCCCCATGAAGAAACTCGCCTGAAACTTGCTGATGATGGAAGTATCGACTCGGTCTGGCGTAAAAATGAAGCACTTGAAATGGTGACATGGCAAGAATCTGACGGATTTGATGCAATTAGCTTTGATCAGGTTGTGGTTACCGATCCGGATATCAATATGCGTGACGCATTGGAATTACGTTACCGCAGCGGCCAACCAATCATGCTGTGCAACGATAAAAAACTTATCGGGGTGCTCAATGATAAAGATTTTTACCATGCGCTCTTAGGAAAACACTTTAGTCACAGTAACTAATCACCTCAACCAAAGATAATTACATAACCATTCCGGCCAATATCTGATTCTACAGGTATTGGCTTATTTATAAATATCACAACCAACTCCTTTAAAATCGACTCAGATCTGTATCAGAAATAACAATTTTGCACCGAATTGCTTGTTTTAAATAGTAAGCAATACTTATAATATTATTTACTTATAATTACCTGCTGACCCTAATGCCACATGATGACTCTGTAAATATTGGTTTTCTATTTGGAGATTTACTGCGTGCGATGAAGAAATCCTATCAATCGCATGTAAAATTCTCAAAGCTCACTTTTAACCAGGCGAAAGTTCTCATTCATATCGCTCAATCAGAAGGAGCAAGGCAGATTGAACTTGCAGAGCGACTGGATATTCAGCCAATTACTCTGGCCAGGGTATTAGATCAACTGCAACAACAGGGACTTATCGAACGCCGTGTGGCTCCCAATGACCGACGAGCCTATCTTCTTTACCTCACATCTAAAGCTAATACTGAGCTTGATGATATCCATCAGGCCATCCAAAAAGTCAATAAAACGGCTTTGGGGAATTTATCAGAACAGGCAACACATGATTTCATCGAAACGATTCGAAAAATGAAAAGTAACCTGACGCAATCTTTTTGAATAACCTCAACTCGGGATAAGAAGTCACAACTAGTCGCTTTACGCATAAATGTCAGTATCGGGCAATTTCTAAGATGGGGTTAAGGCATTATTCAGAATCAACCTGAATAGAAAGAATAGGCAAATGAACCTCAGCTCCGGATAGACAATCACAATCGACCGCAATTGGCTCATATTGTGAAAGAACATCTTTTCAGATATAGAAATTAAGCTTAAATTCAAGGTAACTCATTCTGCCATAGTGATTCTATGGCAAACATTTAACGCAAAAATCAGGCTTAATTCCTTGTCCTAAAGATTTTTCTCTCCCGAGTTGAGGTCAAATCATTAGGCAATATAAGCTGACAGCATCCAAACTTCTTTTTCCTGCGCTGCAATATAATCACTTAATAAAGTAACAGTACCTTCATCGCCAGCTTCAGCCGCTTTTGATAGCAGGCTTCTTTGCTGTTTCAACAAAGACTGATATCCATCAAGCAAACCACTCACGCAAGCATTACCGTCATGCACACCTGTGTGTTCCTTAATACCACTGTTTTTCAGATAACTGCTGTAGCTATGTGATGGTGTACCACCTAAAGTCAAAATACGTTCCGCAACTTCATCAATTTTAGTAATCAAATCATTATAAGTCAGTTCGAATTTTGCGTGTAACTCAAAGAATTTATCACCGCGAATATTCCAGTGATAACCACGGACGTTTTGATATAACACCTGATAATTAGCCAAAAGTTCATCCAGACCTTCAATCAATTTAATGGCTGTCTGTTCATCTAAACCAATGCGATTCATAGGTTTTCTCCTTTAGAATTAATAATCTTTCGTTGACGTCATTAAAGTTAACCCAGGTTAACTTTTTTATCAAAGCAATTATCCATATTAAAACAATTGTTTTTAGCTATGGATTAAATGGCAGCTTCATCTAGCAACTCCACTCCGGTTAGTTCTGCCATCCGAAGTCGGTATGCGTCCACCCTTGGCGGCAATTCAATTCCTTTAACGGCAGATAATCCTCTCAACATGGCAAACAGATGAAAGTCATCTTCTGATAATTCACCATTCACAGCCCGTTCACTTTCAATCATAGGTGCTAATTGACGAAGAGAAGGGTTCAGTTGAGCCAGATAATCAGCACTGTGATTAAGATGCTCTGTAAAATCACCTATGATTTGTGTTTTCGCCTGAATATAATAATTCCGAGCCGATTGAGTTTTAAATTCACCAAATGGCAACTGAACATTGCGGGGAATAACTAATTTATAAACCAGGGCCTGATGTTCACTCATCCATTGTTCTAATTCTTTATCAGCCCGTCTCTTCACCCACGGTTGCCCATCCAACGAATCTACAAAATGGACAATATCCATGCTTTCAGGAATACAGTGACCATCATCTTTTTCCAGAATAGGTACCATTTTCTGACCTATCATCTTAACAGGCATATTAACATCATCGTTTAACAGCACATTAAATGTAACAGGTAATCCTTTTAACCCAAATATCATTTGTGCTTTAACGCAGAACGGACAATGCTCATAGATATGTAACTTCATCCTGAAACTCCCATAAATCAGGGTATGTGGCCACAAAACAACAACAAAGCACACCCTGACAGATCCAATGTATAAAGGTGCCATTTTCTGCTGATCTGTAAACCGAATCAACTGACCCCTACTGAAGATCCCATACTCGATCAATAAAATAAAAAAATGGTCCGGTTGATCCCTTTAATTTCATCTCTAAAATGGTTACCCTCAGATGCCTTTATATTATTCACCGTAAAAACCAGTCATTATGGAAGCTAAAGGCACTCTTTATATCGTTTCCGCTCCAAGCGGAGCAGGAAAATCATCGATGATTAGCGCTTTAATCAATCGAAATCCCACCTGGCCTATTCAAGTTTCCATCTCTCATACCACGCGTTCCATTCGCCCTGGTGAAGAGAATGGAACCCATTATCACTTTGTCTCTGTCAATGAATTCGAAGCATTGATAGCCCGAAATGCTTTTTTTGAATATGCCCATGTATTTGGCAATTATTACGGCACGTCCCGGCTAGCTATCGAACAAATGCTCCTGCAAGGGATTGACGTGTTCCTTGATATTGACTGGCAAGGCGCAAGACAGGTTCGCGAACAAATGCCTGAAGCTGTCTCTGTTTTTATTCTGCCCCCCAGTCGCGATGAATTAAAGCATAGGCTAAAGATGCGGGGACAGGATAGCAGCTCCGTTATTGAAGCCCGAATGAATGAAGCACGCAGTGAAATGAGTCACTATAATGAGTACGATTATCTCATTATTAACAATGTTTTCGACGAGGCAGTCAATCAATTACAGGCTATTTTACAGAGCCAACGCTTGCATCAGAGCGCACAGTCCATAAAATACCAGACTCTGATTACAGAATTACTGGCAAAACAGTCTGAGATCGATTAATATTTTGGGTCATTTTTGAACAACGGAGTTACACATGGCACGGGTTACAGTTGAAGATGCGGTCAAAAAAATCGGCAACCGCTTTGATCTGATTTTAATGGCAGCGCGACGCGCTCGGCAACTCGCTGAAGGCAAAGAACCTCTAGTTCAAGAAGATAATGATAAACCGACAGTTATTGCGCTAAGAGAGATCGAAGGCGGCCTTATCGACGGCGAAGTTATGGACGCTCAGGATCGTCAGGAACGTCAGGAACGAGAAGCAGCCGAATTAGCAGCAGTTGCAGCCATTGCTGATAAACATAACTAATGCTCTATTTGTAGTGGTCCTTCCTACAGATTAATGACGCGTCGGGTTTACTCGGCGCAATAAACTTTTCATAATTATTTCTAATGCAGATTGCCAATCGTTAATCATTGATGTGCCAAGGGGTGGCGGATTGTATTTGTTCGAAAGCCTTAAAGAGGTCGCAAGCCAGTATCTCGATGAGCAGCAAATAGAGCTACTCACGCAAGCTTATATTGTCGCCCGGGACGCTCATGAAGGACAATTCCGCTCAAGCGGAGAACCTTACATTACTCACCCGCTTGCTGTCTCAAAACTCCTGGCTGAAATGCGAATGGATTATGAAACTCTCGCAGCGGCCCTTTTGCATGACGTCATCGAAGATACCGAAATCAGTTATGAGGTACTTGAAGCCCAATTCGGCAAAAATATTGCCGATCTGGTCGAAGGCGTCAGCAAACTCGATAAACTTAAATTCCGGGACAAAAAAGAAGCCCAGGCTGAAAATTTTCGTAAAATGATGATGGCAATGGTTCAGGATATTCGGGTGATTCTGATCAAATTGACCGATCGTACTCATAATATGCGAACTTTAGGGGCTCTAAGACCAGATAAAAGGCGACGCATTGCCCGGGAAACTCTCGAAATCTATAGCCCTATTGCAAACCGCTTAGGGATTCACTCGATTAAAACCGAGTTAGAAGAGCTGGGTTTTGAAGCCCTTTACCCGATGCGCTCCAGAGTTCTTAAAAGCGCCGTTAAAAATGCCAGGGGCAACCGCAAAGAATTAATCCTCAGTATTCTCGATGAAATCACGGATCGACTTAAAGAGGCCCATATAGAAGCCCGCGTCTTTGGACGTGAAAAAAATCTTTATAGTATCTACACAAAAATGGTCAAAAAAGAATTGCAGTTTCATGAAGTTATGGATCTGTATGCATTTCGCATTATCGTCGATACGCTGGATACTTGTTATCGGGTTGTCGGGCAAATGCACAGTCTTTTTAAACCCCGGCCCGGACGTTTTAAAGATTACATTGCAATCCCCAAAGCGAATGGGTATCAATCACTTCATACCAGTCTTGTCGGCCCGCACGGTGTCCCTGTTGAAATACAGATCCGCACGGAACATATGGACCAAATGGCCGATAAAGGTGTAGCGGCTCACTGGTCTTATAAAACCCATGAACCAACGGGCAGTACCGCTCAAATCAGGGCACAAAGGTGGATGCAAAGTTTGCTTGAACTCCAGCAAAGTGCCGGCAGCTCCTTTGAATTCATTGAAAATGTTAAAACTGATTTGTTTCCTGACGAAATATATGTGTTTACACCTGAAGGAAGAATCATCGAGATGGCCGCCGGAGCGACCCCCGTCGACTTCGCCTACGCCGTTCATACCGATATAGGAAATGCTTGCGTTGGCGCCAGAGTTAATCGTCAGCCTTATCCATTAAGCAGAGCATTAACCAACGGACAAACAGTTGAGATTATTACAGCACCGGGAGCAAGGCCTAATGCAGCCTGGTTAAATTTCGTCGTCACGGGTAAAGCCCGGGGGAAAATTCGCCAATTCTTAAAAACGCAGGAAGCGCAAGATTCGATTGCACTTGGTAAACGTCTACTCAATCATGCACTCGGAGAACACAGCATTGATGAAATCAATGAGGAAAATCTACAACAAGTCCTCATCGATACAAAATGTGTCAATCTGGACGCACTTCTCACAGAAATCGGTTCAGGTAATGCAATGAGCCTGGTTGTTGCCCGTCGCCTACTCGGGGAAGATAAAGCTATGTTGACACACCGACATGGCTCGATGCCGATTCGTGGTGCAGAGGGCGTGATGGTGACCTATGCAAAATGCTGCCATCCGATTCCCGGCGACCCAATCGTCGGTCATATCAGTCCGGGTAAAGGGTTGGTCGTTCATATGGAATCGTGCCGGAATATCTACGGATATCAGAAAGAGCCAGATCGTTACATTACGCTACGCTGGACAGATGATGCCGATCAGATTTCAGAGTACCGGACTGAATTACGGATCGACGTTGTGAACCATCAAGGAATTCTTGCCAACCTGACAAATGTCGTCGCTTCAACAGGTGCGAATATCCACAATATTGTCACAGAAGAAAAAGAAGGTCGTGTTTACACGATAGATTTAATCATTACCACAAAAAGCCGCGTACACCTTGCCGGTATAATGCGTAAAATCAAAGCTATCCCTGAAGTGCTCCGAATCGTACGCAATCGAAATTAACCACACAAATACTGCCCTCACTTCTATACTGATTAAAGAGCGAGCAAGGAGGTGCAGATGCAAGTCAAACAAGTTTTCAGTATTCGCGGCAAAATAATTTTGCTCGCGTGCTTACTCACCTTATCCATACTAGGCGTTGCCATACTTGTATGGGTATCCTTACAACATAACACTGCCAGCGCAGAAATTATTAATGTCGCGGGCAGACAGAGGATGTTAACCAAAAAATTTGCAACCGAGCAGCTCTATCAGGCTATGCAACCCCGTGATCAGGTCACAGCACAAAAACTCCTGCTCAACAAAACAGAGAAGCTCTACACCATTTCACTGAATGCTTTACAACATGGCGGTCAAACATATACCGATCTGGGCATGACCAAGCCAATCACGTTACCCGAATATAAAAGTGCACTCAATTATCTGAAGCAATTGAAGCAAGTCAAACAAAACTGGCAGTCTCAAATTCAGGCAGCCCAAAAGATGCAGCAATCAAAAGGGCAAGCTGACTTTCAGGATAACGTTAACCGTTTCTTACAACTCAATCATCAAGCTATGGCGGCCATGAATAAGGCCGTAGGGATGTATACCCTACATACCAATGATGAAACGACCAATCTTATTGCAGAAATTGAGCTACTGGCACTGGTGATGCTCATTATCTGTATCGCCTGCTCCTGGTGGGTCATTCTGAGTATTTCAAAGCCTATGGATCGTCTGATACGGATATCCAAAAACATTAGTACCGGCCAACTGGAACCCAATAAAAACCTGAATGAGCTAATCAACAGCAGTGAAACTGGCTCGATTGCACTTTATCTGGAACAAATGCGGGCCAAGCTGCAACACTCTCTGGCCGACATGCAAAGTTCCTCCTATCAAGTGCATATGTCAGCTGATCAGGTTTCAAAACTATCGAGCGAAATCAGTAACGTTAATGCTGAAGAACAACATCAGTTTCGAATGATGATCGATAGCTCTGACGGTCTCACCGATGCATCAAGGCGTTTTGGTGATATAGCACAAGAAACAGCACAAATTGTGACGCAATGTACCGAACAGTCCCAGATAGCCAGTGATACAGTCGCAGAAAACATTGAAACCATGCAGGCGACAACCTATGAAACAGAGCGTGCATCGGATGTTATTCAAGCGTTAAGCAGTACGGCAGAAAGTGTCTACGGAATCGTTGATGCGATTAAGACCATTTCCGAACAAACCAATTTATTAGCATTAAATGCAGCAATCGAAGCTGCCCGGGCCGGCGAACAGGGCCGGGGATTTGCAGTGGTCGCAGATGAAGTTAGAACACTGGCCGCTAGAACAGGAACATCAACTAATGAAATTGGAAAACTTATCGGGGAACTGACAGATGGTGTCAACAATGCCGTTCAGAGCATGAAAAATGTCGCTGAGAAAGTCACATTAAGCCGTGAAAAATCAAACCATACTGAGGCAAGTATTGATGCCGTCCGGCAATTAATTATCAAGGTGACTGAGTCACAGGAACAAATTAGTGAACAGGCAACGATTCAGCATGATCAACTCAATGAGCTCAGACAAAGACAAACGCAGCTCTATGAAACGCTGGATGACAGCCGTCAAAAATCCCATGCATCATCAATCATAGCTGATAAACTTTCTGAAATATCTCAATCAATCAATCATAACCTTGAGCGGTTTGAATTAGGCGTTATCAAACGGGACATCGGAAAAGCATCACTAGAAAAACGCCAACATCCACGAATGAAAACCGGCATCCACTGTGAACTTTCGCAGGGCCAGATGAGACTTGAAGGCCTGACTGAGGACCTAAGCCTTGGCGGAACCCAGATTATTACAACAGATGAGCTAAAATTTAATCCCCAACAGCCTATTCATATCAAGCTACATTATGAAAAAGATAAGTCGCTTGCTCTAGAATGTCATTTGGTTGGCTCAAACCGGGGAGCGAACAACCGCTACCAATATCATATGAAGTTCCAGAATATCAGCAATAACCAGCACCAAATATTAGATACTATTTTTAAAAATTTCGGAGTAAATAGCACATTCACAGAATGATGGCTGAACTCTCTGTAAAAGCCGTTAAATATCGTTATAATCAACGGCTTTTTAATCAAAAAACTGAAATTATGACTCCTGAGCGCAATCATAGAATTCGTCAATTATTGACACTTCGTCAACCAGATTTGACCGTCTGTATTGAAAATGTTCATAAACCACATAACCTTTCAGCAATTGTCAGAACATGTGATGCTGTCGGCGTTCATCAAGTTCATGCCGTCTGGAAAGACCAAAGTGAAGAGCTGCGCTCAGATACCGCAATGGGAAGTCAAAATTGGGTGCAAGTTCAGTCACACAACACTATTGATCAGGCAGTAAGCACGTTAAAAACACAGGGAATGCAAATTTTAGCAACTCACTTATCCGATAAGGCTATCGATTTTCGGGAAATTGACTATACAAAACCAACAGCTATTTTACTCGGGCGCGAAAAAACCGGTATCAGTGAACATGCTTTAGCACTGGCCGATCAGGATATCATCATCCCAATGGTGGGAATGGTCCAATCGCTCAACGTATCGGTTGCCAATGCACTCATCATGTATGAAGCCCAACGCCAACGCCAGGATGCCAATATGTATCAGGGACCTTGTAAACTTTCACCAGAAGAGCAGACTCGTATTCTCTTTGAAGGGGGTCACCCGGTGTTGGCGAAAATCTGTCACAAAAAAGGACTCCCGACACCAGATATTAATACAGATGGAGAGATCATCGCAGATGAGCTTTGGTGGAAGAAAATTCAGATGTCCAAAGAAGCATTGCAGCATTTAGATGATTAAAACGGCAGGCTTAATGATATCGCAAAAAGAAGCGATATCATTAAGTAAAATACTGCGCTTCATGTGAATGAAGCACATTTCGAAGATATATTAATTCTTTTTGTGGACTAGGTATTTAATCAGTTTAACGTATTGATTCACAGTTTGAACCGATCCGGGGAGCACCTGATATTTACCATTAACGATAATGGTTGGAACCCCCATGACATGATACTCTTTAACAGTCTTATTCATTTCGGCAACCAAACCATTCACAACAAAACTATTCACAGCATTGTCAAAATCCGCACCAGAGACACCATGTTCAACAAATAGTTTTCTAATATCAGCACGACTAGCCAAGGAAATATGCTGAATATGAATAGCATCAAAAAGAACCGGAGTCATTTTCTTGGTGACCTGAAGTACTTCAGCAACAGCATAGGCCCGAACCATTTCTTCACCCATCGCGCCACCTAAGAAAGCAACATGAACTCGCTTAAACTGAACATTAGGCAAATCTGACTCAAGCCCATCAAATATAGGTTCAAAAGCAAAACAGTGAGGACAAAAATAAGAGAAAAACTCCATGATCTGGGGCTTTGCCGTTGCTTCCTGACGAACAACTTTATAATTTACCCCTTCTTGAAACGCTTCGGCATTCGCAAATGGCACGACAATAAATAGAGCCAAAACAATCACAAGCAGTTTTTTCATAGTACCAAAGATCCCAGTCATTAAAGGCGAGTTAAGCTTACGAGGTTATCGTACATAGATCAATTTTTCTCACTTATTTTTAACACTCTAAAATCACAATTGTCAAATTACAATAAAATCAGTAAGCGTTTTATCCAAGAAACAGTGTAAGAGGCGGTTCACGCAACGAAGCTAATTGTTCTTTAAGGGATAAAATCTGATTTTGCCAATATTGTTGGCTATTGAACCAGGGGAAAGCCTGCTGAAATGCCGGATCTTGCCAACGCTTAGCCAACCATCCCATATAATGGATCATTCGCATAGCCCTTAACGGTTCAATAAGACAAAGCTGTGCACTTTGAAATGAGCAAAAATCTTCATAACCTTCCAACAACAGATCCAGTTGCAGCAGACGTTCTTGTCGCTCACCGTTGAGTAACATCCAGAGATCCTGAACAGCAGGCCCCATTCGGGCGTCATCAAGATCCACCAGCTGAGGGCCTTCGCGCCACAAAATATTACCTGGATGACAATCACCGTGTAAACGAATCAACTGATCCGGAACCACACAATATTGCTCACGCACTTCGTCAGCAACTTGTCGGGCTATTGTAAAAAAAGATTCGTGTAAACTTTCAGGTAACCAATTCTCTAATTCGACTAAAGGCTCATCAATATAACTTTCAATACTCAATTGAAGGCGATGAGAAAAAGGGATTTTCCCGGCAATTTGGTGTAATCGTCCCAGATAGCGCCCAAGTTGAGCCAGTTGATCAAGGCTATCGACTTCAAAACTTCGCCCACCAACACTGGGAAACAGCGCAAATCGTACATCTTCCCAGTGATGCAATGTTTTATTTTGAATCGAAATGGGCGCAATCACCGGCACTTCGGCCCCGGCAAGTTCCAGGCAAAATTGATGTTCCTCGAGAATTTGGTCATCATTCCATCGCCCGGAACGATAAAACTTCACGACATATCGATTGCCATCATCACTAAGAAATTGATAGACCCGGTTTTCATAACTGTTGAGAGCTAATAAACCGCTCTCAGGATAAATAGCAATAGATGACAAAGCATCAAGAAGACGCTCAGGTGTTAAGGTTGAAAAGCTGAAATCAGTCATTCATCAAACAGGCCGTCAAGTTATAAAACGATCATAACACTGACAATCTCTGAATAAATGCTTTTTATACCCTTGCGTCATAAATCAAATAAGAACCGATACTCAAAAAACCGACTACTTAATGATTCCACGGGCTTTAAGAATAGCGGTCTTAAAATCATCTTCGTAATCTTTTGCCAACCCGGGAATTACTTCATCTTTCTCTGTTTGTTTCATCTTGAGATGATAAATTAAAGTATCATCTGTCAAATCCGTTAACTTACCTGAAAAACCAGATTCTTTAGCTAATACGTCTAGCATCTCAACAAGATTCAGTTGCTGGTTTCCAAGCCAGACAGGTTCCAAAAGTTCAATTAATTCTTCAATTCGATGGCATTGCATCATCTGCCTCCTTTTACATATCTTTTAAATATACCATAAATAATATGGTTTTAAGATTCGATGACTCTTAATACCCCACGACAACACCTTAGTCACTTCGCGGGGCCATCCGATAACAATTACGGCCATCATGTTTTGCCTGATAGAGTGCTTCATCCGCTTTTTTCAATAACAGTAAGGAAGATTTCTCATGCCTTGCTACCATCGCACAAATTCCAATACTACAGGTCACAAATCTAGATACAGAAGAATACTCATGAGGCCTTGCCAATTGAGTCAACTCTGTTTGAATCCGTTTAGCCACCTGAACTCCATTATTTAAGGTCGTATTCGGCAAAAGCACGACAAATTCTTCGCCTCCAAACCTAGCTACAACATCGTCCTCCCGTAGTAATGAACGCGCTAAAGCTGTAGCAACATCTTTAAGGCATTCATCTCCGGCCAGATGCCCATAATGATCATTATAGGCCTTGAAATAATCAACATCGATAATCAATAAACACAGGTAAATGCCGCTACGCGACGATAAATTCCACCACCGCTCCATTAACTGATTAAACACTGCCCGATTGTTCAGGTGCGTCAACTCATCACGCTCGCTTCGGTCACGCATCAACTTGTTACTTTGGCGCAATTCTTCCACTAAAATCTGGCTATCTGCATGACGGGAAAACAACTCCAGCAACAACCTTGATAAATGGCGCTGTGTAATATTCACCCCAATTAACGATAAAATTAAAATACTATAAATAATCAGCTGAACAGCATCATGGTAATTCAGACAAACCAGTAATGACAAAAAGATCGGACACCAATAACCATTAAACCCCGTCCGATGACTCAGTAAAGCAAGGGACATGATAGGAATCATCGCCAAGATAAACAGCAAACTGATGATCTGACCAAGCGGGGTCAATCGGGGGTAAAAATAGAGTAAAGAAATACTGTGGTAAATGCCCCCAATCAATAAGACCCGAAACATAACCAGATTAATCTGTTTGGGATGTTCCCATCGGAAATTCTTCTTTTGAAAAAAAAGCCAGGCTCTTATACCCAATATTAAAATCAGAAACCCCAGCAACCAGACGCAACCGCCAATAATTCCTTCTTTAAGAATTAAAAACAATGCCCACAATACGCCATACACAAAGCAAACCCAAAGTCCCGCCGGGCTACTATGCACTAAGTAACGAGCTAATTCTTGACGAACCAGAAGATTATCTTGTACCAAAATAGTTTACTCTGAGCCTAAGAGATAATGGAATGGACACAAAAACCGTTGCTTTATGTTAAAGACTTCATCCATATCGAACACATATTTAAATGCCAAGCAGCTCACAAATTTGTCACCTTAAACAAATACACAGCTCAACACATAAGAAGGTTTGCAAACTCAATATTCTCTAATTTCAAGGGGCTTTCAAAAGGCATTTTCTTATTGAATTCATAGACCATTGATACATGATAAAACTCTAAAGCAACACGCTCAGTATTTTGCTCACAACACAATCTTTTCGAATGAGATTAAACCACACCAGTCATTCTTGTATTTCATTCTGATGAAATACTCAGATTAAATAAGCAGCAACCTTTCGCAAAATATCATAAAAATTCACCAGTCACTAACAGTTATTTCCTGATACAGGATAGATATATTTAACCAAAAATGAAAAGCCAATGTTACCAAAAACAATAAATTATATGCACAACACTCATCATGCATTTAGCGTTTAACCTACGACACCTAAAATTGACTCTAAGATCAATATAAAAAAGCTATATTCTCTGTTATAGCAAGTCTCACACCAATTTAGAGCTCATTCAAACAAGCCAGATTCTATTCAGGATAGCTCCCCAGATATATCATCCTCTAACGTAATTACACAGAATATGTACACTAAACACTCTGAAAAATGTCATAATAGTCAACCAGCAAAGTAAATTCGCCGCAGAAACTCGATTACTGCGCGGCTAAACTTACCATCAGTATCTGGATTATACATATGCTAGAAAACATCAACCCGAAGACAACTCCGGCATGGAATGCACTTCAAGCCCATTTTCAACAAATGAGCAAAACTCATCTAAAAGAGCTATTTTCAGCCGACCCAAACCGTTTTGATAAATTTACTGCCTATTTCGGCGATCAGATACTACTTGACTACTCAAAAAATATCATCACCGAAGAAACTATAGAAAAACTTCTTGATCTCGCTGACCAATGCAAACTATCCGAAGCTATTAACGCTATGTATAGCGGTGAAAAAATCAACAAAACAGAAGGTCGAGCAGTTTTACATACGGCATTGCGAAACCGAAGCAATACGCCAGTTACAGTTGATGGCGAAGATGTCATGCCTCACGTAAACGCAGTACTGGATAAAATGCGCCAATTCTGTGAAAAAATTCATAGTGGCAAATGGACAGGCTACACTGGCAAAACAATTAAAAGTATTGTAAATATCGGAATAGGTGGTTCTGATTTAGGGCCGGTAATGATCACAGAAGCCCTTAAACCGTATAAAAAAGAACAGATTGACAGCTATTTTGTATCTAATGTCGACGGAACACATATTGCTGAAACATTAAAGCATCTGGATCCTGAAACAACCTTATTCCTGATTGCCTCGAAAACATTTACCACTCAGGAAACAATGACCAATGCTCACAGTGCCCGTGACTGGTTTCTCGCAAAAGCCAAAAATGACGCCTTTGTAGCAAAACATTTCGCAGCACTATCGACCAATGGCAAAGCTGTAGCTGAATTTGGCATCGACACCAACAATATGTTTGAGTTCTGGGACTGGGTCGGCGGTCGTTATTCATCATGGTCAGCTATTGGTTTATCGATTGCATTGAGCATTGGTTTTGAGAACTTCGAAGAACTGTTAAGTGGTGCTCATGAAATGGATCAGCACTTTGCCAACACACCATTCAAAGATAATCTCCCGGTATTACTTGGCCTCATCGGTATCTGGTACAACAATTTCTTCGGTTCTGAAACAGTTGCCATTCTTCCTTACGATCAATATATGCACCGTTTCCCGGCTTATTTCCAACAAGGTGATATGGAATCAAATGGGAAATATGTCGATCGCAATGGTAACCCTGTCGATTATCAGACCGGACCAATTATTTGGGGAGAACCGGGTACAAACGGACAACATGCTTTCTATCAGCTGATTCATCAGGGTACAAAATTAATCCCGGCTGATTTCATCGCTCCGGCTCAGACTCATAATCCACTCTCTGATCACCACAGCAAATTGCTATCTAATTTCTTTGCACAAACGCAGGCACTGGCATTTGGTAAAGATGCAAAAACGGTTGAAGCTGAATTTGCAGCTCAGGGGAAATCAGCTGAAGAAGTCGCTCAACTCATTCCCTTTAAAGTTTTTAAAGGCAACCATCCAACCAATTCGATCCTTCTGAAAAAAATAACACCACGTAGCTTAGGCGCATTAATTGCCTTATATGAACATAAAATCTTTGTTCAGGGCGTTATTTGGAATATTTTCACATTTGATCAGTGGGGAGTGGAATTAGGGAAACAACTCGCAAACAAAATTTTACCCGAATTAAGCAATAATATCGAAATCACCAGCCATGACGACTCAACAAACGGGTTGATTAACACATTTAAAAAATGGCGTTAATCAACCAAGGTTTAAACCATCACCATAAAACCACAATCACTGATTGAGGGATATTTGGTGATGGCTTTTCTACCGCTTGTTCTGACACATAAAATCGGAGCCATAACTGTATGATGATGCAAATATGGTCCCGATAACAAATCTCTAGGGCGTATTAACGTTTAGCAGTTGAGTTTTGTTCATCCTCAAGTCCTGATTGTGTAGATGGTTAAACGACACAGAACTGCCTTGTCTAAATAACCTCAACTCGAGATAAGAAGTCACAATGAATAACGATTGATTCATGATATGTCAGTCTTGTTTTTTGATGTGAGATTTAAACTTTAATCCCTATCAGAAAAGGCTTTCTTATCCCGAGTTGAGGTTAAATAAACAGCAAAGCTCTGCAAGAATTATCACCAATCGTCAACACACCCTAAACTTTCCTTAAAAAATCGCTTCTTTTTCAATGGTTCCACAACCAATCCCGTGACCTTCTGATATGCTTAATGTTAGTGAGCATAAAACAACCGGGGATTTTAAAGTGCGATTCAAAAACTTAATCAAGCTTTTTATACCCCCTGTAATGATTGGATTTTGTACTGCGATTTTATTTATCATCTGCTTTTTGTTGCTCTACCATCACCATGTTCAGCAAAACACTCTCAATAAATGGCGACAACAGGCCCAGCTGCTCTATCAAAATCTGGACACCCGAATCACTGATTTGAGGAACCTGATGCGTCAGGCCAAAGGATTATCAACAGCATGTAATACTCAAGATATTCTGCACCTGAGACAATTACAGTTTGAGAATTCCAACATCGCCGTATTCGGACTTGCTAATTCAAAAGGTCAATTAAAATGTACCAGTTGGGGACATTATTCAGGGCTCAGACAATTCCCTTATCAACATAACCGAGTCGAAGAGATGGCCATATATGGCCCCATGACATTGATGACCGTGCAAAAAAAAGTAATGTTATTGAGCTGGGGAATATCAAAACGCGATGTACTATATGCATGGCTCCCTTTAGAGCAACTCAAAAAGATACTTTCATCTCATCTTCAGATTGCATTACTCAATAGCCAAACATTAGCGCCTCTGCTCCAGCAGAAAGGAAAAACAGATCACATTCATTTAGCTACAACAGATCTGGCACACCACCCTCTGCCAATCCGACACCCTGTTCAAGGGACAGCTGAACATCTGGATCACCAGTTTTTTTACTACGCGGCCCCACTCACATCGTTAAAGCAGATCACCCTTTATATATCACAGGATTTAGAGCCAAAATCTGTCATATCCTACTTAGGACTCATATCGATTAGCTCCTCAATTCTATGTTTCATCATAGGAGCTATGAGCACCCATTATGTACAACGCCATCTGAATAACCGAAAACATATCTTGAAGCGGGCTCTTAAACATCATGAATTTATCAACTATTTTCAGCCTATCTATAACACTCAGGAAAATTGCCTGGAGGGAATCGAAGTGCTGGTCCGCTGGCAACCATCTGAAGGGGACCTGGTAACACCCATTCATTTTTTACACGAAATTATCCATTACCGGCTGATCAACGCACTGCTCGAAGTACAGCTCAAACAGCTGCCCACTCAGCTTTCTACAATCATTAAAAAATCGCCCAAATTAAAGATTAACGTAAATGTTCTCGCCCACCAACTGACCATACCTCATATACTCCGACTACTTATCAACATTCAGCAACACTTAGGAACACTGGTTATCGAACTCACAGAGCAAGAAATGATCGAAAAACACCCTGAAATAGAGAGGAATCTATTTATACTGCGCCAAGCTGGTGTTCAAATCGCTATTGATGACTTTGGAACAGGCTATTCCAGTTTAAGTTATCTACAACGCTTTCCTATTGATATTATCAAAATCGACCAGATGTTTATCGCTGATATGGGAACAGAAACAGCTAGGCCGCCGGTATTAAGAAGCATCATCCATCTTGGAAAATTACTGAAAATTCATATCGTTGCAGAAGGCGTCGAAACTATTGAACAATCCAAAATCCTAAAAAACCTCGGAGTTTTCAGCCAACAAGGCTGGTTTTTCAGCCAACCAATGAGTATCGAACAACTCAATCAGTTTAAACACACTTAAACAATTCTCTTTAATATTTGCCACACTCTTTTGATAATAATGTTTCTTTTAAAGAAGAAATGCATCCCGCGTACTCACTTATAGACTCAGGTATAATACCTGTATTGACTCATTCAACTCTGGCTGAACACTGTGGAATTACAACACGGCTTTCTACTAAACCGGAATAGCTATGACCTGCAGCATAACCCCATTATTGAACTTTGGGTTGCCACAGAACAAGGTCCGGCAAAGCTACTCATCAGCAATGAAAAACCATTGCTTTTTATTCATCAGCAAGATGAATCACAAGTAATCCAGATTTTCAATGAACTCACCATTTCATTTTCTACCAAGTTACTGACCCATCAAACATTTGAACATAAAACAGCTGAAGCTATTTACTTCGAAACCATCCATGACTTCTATCGTGCCAGAGAACAGCTATCAGCCAGACAGATCAATCACTATGAAAGTGACATCAGGTTACACGAACGCTACCTAATGGAGCGTTTTGCCTATGGATCAATCGAATTCTATGGACAACCTTTTGTGCATAATGGTTATACAGAATTTAAACATGTAAAACTGCGCCATAGTCAGGCCCATGCCCCCACACTCAAGACACTATCATTTGATCTTGAGTGCTCACGTCATGGTCATCTATATAGCATCGGTTTAAGTGGTTGCGGCGTCCAGAAAGTATTGATGATCGGCACCGCTCAACCTGCAGACACGGACATTGAATGGGTCGCCCATGAAAAAATGTTATTACAACAATTCATGATGTGGATTAACAAATTGGACCCTGACCTACTCATCGGTTGGAATGTGATTCAATTTGACTGCCAACTATTAATCAAACGAGCAGCAGCCTGCCAGCTTCCTCTTCGTATTGGCCGGGGGAAAACGCTAGCCCGCTGGAAAGATTCCAATGGTAACCGACAAGGGTTCATTACCATCCCCGGCAGAGTCGTCATTGATGGCATCGATGCATTAAAAACGGCAACCTACCAATTTGATAGCTTCAGCCTGGAACAGGTTGCCCAACAATTATTAGGACGAGGCAAGCTCACCGAAGCTCCTGAGCAACGACTGGCAGAAATAGAGCATAATTTTCATCATAATAAACCACAGCTGGCTGCCTATAATCTGGAAGATTGTCAACTGGTTGAGGATATTTTTGCGAAAACACAGATCATCGATTTTCTATGTCTGCGCAGTCAATTAACAGGGCTAGACTTAGATCGAAACGGTGGCAGTGTTGCGGCTTTTACCAATGTTTATCTCCCGAAAATTCACAGAGCTGGCTATATCGCTCCTAATCTTCCTGTCGGCGGGGGGTTAGCAAGCCCGGGAGGATACGTCATGGACTCTAAACCAGGGCTTTATCACAATGTTCTGGTTCTTGATTTCAAGAGTCTGTATCCTTCTATTATTCGCACGTTCAAAATCGATCCGATGGGATTAATCGAAGGTATCGCCCACCCAGATCATGCGATTGATGGCTTCCTTGGCGCAAAATTTTCCAGAGACAAAAATTTTCTCCCAGAGATCATCCGTCAATTATGGCAGCAACGAGATATTGCCAAACAAGCTAAAGATAGTGCGCGCTCCCATGCCATTAAAATTCTGATGAATAGCTTTTATGGTGTCTTAGGGTCTGGAGGATGCCGGTTTTACGATCAAAGACTCGCCAGCTCAATCACAATGCGCGGCCATGAAATTATGCAACAAACCGCGAAGTGGATACAAGATTCCGGATATGAAGTGATCTATGGAGACACAGATTCAACATTCGTTCTGTTAGGGCCAGGTTATACTACTGAACAAGCATCGGCATTAGGAAAAGATCTCGAGCAACAGATTAACCAAAATTGGCAACGGACTATACAGGAGAGCTTCAATCTGGAGTGCGCATTAGAGCTTGAATTTGAAACACATTATCAGCGGTTTCATATGCCAACTATCCGCGGTTCTGAAGCCGGCAGCAAAAAGCGATATGCAGGATTACTTTCTAACCATAAGATTGTCTTTAAAGGGTTGGAAACCGTGCGAAGCGACTGGACAGAACTCGCTAAACAATTTCAAAGCGAACTCTATCAACTGGTATTTGACGATCAGGACCCAAGTTCAATGATCCAGGATATTGTTGAACAAACCAGACAAGGAAAACGCGATCATCAGTTAATCTATCGTAAACGTCTTCGCAGAAAACTCGCTGAATACCAAAAGAATATTCCACCACACGTCAGAGCAGCTCGCGAGGCAGATGAGCAAAATAAGAAAAATGACAAAGCGTTACGCTATCAGAATAAAGGATGGGTTAGTTATTTAATCACTCGAAACGGGCCCCAGACTTTAGAATATCAAAATGCCTTACCGGATTATCAACATTATATCGATAAGCAACTTAAACCAGTAGCGGACTCACTTCTCCCATTTATTAATCTAGATTTCGACCATATCATCAGCGCTCAAATAGGGCTTTTCTAACCTCAACTCGGGATAAGAAGTCACAATAAATAACAATTGATTCATGATGGGTCAGTCTTGTTTTCTGATGTAGGATTGAAAGTCGAGTTCAAGGCAAATATGAGCCGCCATAGTCATTCTATGGCAAGCGGATTTAACGCCGGAATCGACTTTAATCCTTATCAGAAAAGGCTTTCTTATCCCGAGTTGAGGTTATTTACATCCCGATCTGCCACTAGCACCCTAATAGAGCGGGGCTCAACATCTAACGTTAATGCTTTTAGTGGACGACCATAACGAAGATCATAAATATCATCAGGATACCTAGCAGCCGTATCAATGACCTGGCTCCAATGTTGTCCTGACAACAATTTTGGCAACTCAAATGTTAACGCTTCCCAATATGCATTAATCGCAAAATAAAGCTGCTCATGGCTATAAGGTAACGCATAGGAAAGTGCTATCGAGTGAGAACTGTGTGATTTATCAGGCTGATTCACTTTAACGCCATGCCATTCGATCCGGCTATCATTTAAAACATCACTTAAAGTCTTGTGAATTCGTTTTTCTAGCGCTGCTTCACGAAACCGAAAATCAATGAGTTTTTGAACAAACCGTAATAACTCACTATTTTTTTCTAACAAATGCCAGTCAAACCAACTTAGATCACTGTCCTGACAATACGCATTATTATTACCATATTGTGTGCGTCCCACTTCATCACCCATGGTAATCATCGGCGTTCCTAATGAAAGCAGAGTAATCACCATAAAATTTTTCATTTGGCGTAAACGTTGCTCTTTAATTTTTAGATTGTCGGTTGGCCCTTCAATACCAAAGTTATAGCTTAGATTATGGTTATCACCGTCCCGATTACATTCACCATTTTTATAATTATGTTTCTGGTTATAACTCACTAAATCATTAAGAGTAAAACCATCGTGTGCGGTAATAAAATTAATCGAACGCTGTGGCGTATGATGTTCATCATAATACAAATCGGGGCTACCAAGCAGGCGATGAGTAAAAGCTTCAACCCGACCATCATCACCCCGCATAAATGCCCTGACATCGTCACGAAACAAACCGTTCCATTCATTCCATCGGTCTCCGACAAACTGACCGACCTGATAAAGTCCACCGGCATCCCAGGCTTCAGCAATAATCTTCGAACCGGCTAAAATCGGATCAGAATCTATGGACCATAATAATGGGGGATCACTTAACACCTCCCCTTGAGAATTACGGGTCATCACAGATGCCAAATCGAACCGGAATCCATCAACATGCATCTCAGTTACCCAATAATGCAAGGCATCACGAATCATTCGACGGACAATAGAGTTATTGGTATTACATGTGTTTCCACAACCACTGTAATTGCTGTAGCTTTGATAATCATTATTATCAAGCATGTAATATGTGTCGTTTTCAAGTCCTCTGAGATTCAGCGTTGGCCCATTTTCATTCCCCTCAGTCGTATGATTGAAAACGACATCAATAATGACTTCTATATTCGCTTTATGAAGGGCTCTGACCATCTCTTTAAACTCTTTAACCGGCCCGCCCACGGACTGATCAGAGCTATACCCTGTATGTGGCGCAAAAAAGCCAACAGGACAATATCCCCAATAATTGGTTTTCCCTTGCGCCGCATCATGGAGGTCAAATTGTGCAACCGGGAGTAACTCAACTGCAGTAATCCCTAATTGAGTCAGGTAAGGGATCTTCTCAATCACTCCAGCATAAGTCCCACGCTTCTCTTTAGAAACGCCAGAGTTAGAGTGTTTAGTAAACCCCCCGACATGCATCTCATAAATCACCGTATCCGCAAGTGAACGATGAATGGCATTTGAATCTTTCCAGTCAAAGTTATCTTTTTCCAGTGCAACTGATTTAACAGCGCAATTCTCCGTTGAAAAATTCAGGTTACTATAACGATTACGGGAATAATTCTTAGGAAAGCGAATTTCACTCGCATATGGATCAACTAATACTTTACTTTTATCAAACCGCATTCCGCGGTGAGGTTCATAAGGTCCATCAACACGATACCCATATAAGGCACCAGACTTCACACCTTCAACAAAAATATGCCAATAAGCATCTGTCTTATTGGTTTGGGGGTCAAAAGGGATACATTGATAAGGTTTCTTACTGTTAATTGAACGAAAGAGCAGTAACGTAACATGCGTTGCTGATTTACTGTAAAGACAAAAATTCACACCAGACGACTCAACACAGGCCCCAAGAGGATAACTTCGTCCGGGTTTGATCATGATCGGTGCCATCTTGGCCCCTTCTATCATTATTCAATTATTATCAAGGATAGATGAGTTTCATTTATGACGCATAATTAAAAGCAAAAACCCGAGGCTTTGCTCGGGTTCGATAAAAATTCAGATGAAAATATTATTGTTTAGGCGACATTGAATATGTCATGTCTCGTGAACCGCGCCGCTTCCTGATGCAGTTTGCACCATAAATGCCCATTTGAGGTAAATCATCAGGCAACATCACTTCAAGCAACCCCTGCTCAACTTCGGCTTCCATACTTTTAATCATCTGTAAGTAATTCAGTTTTTCCTGAGTCATGGTTATATCCTTAACGATCATACCAACAGATAATTAGCAAATAATATACCAGCTTGACTCAAGGAATTAAGAAAGCAAAATCAACCGAAAAAAAGGCCACTATTTGGGAGAAATAATGGCCCTAAAAGTAACTAACAGTTTAACGTCAAACTCCATGAATACCTGATATTCATTTCCAAATAAATATCGTACTAGAGATTAACAGGTGCAGACTGATTAAATTACAGCCTAACAATTCAAAGCATACCGGTAAAATACATCGGTTACGACTAGTAAATCTATTAGGATTACATGTATTTTACCTAAAGTTATGTATCTCTGATGATTAATTTTTTGTTCATATGAAACGCCATTTAAGTGTATATCGGACAATGAAGCACACATACAGGGCAAAGCCCAATATAAATCCACAAAGCAGTACTTACAGTAACATCACCGAAATAAACAGCATCTGACTGAACAGGTAAACCAACATTTAGACCAATGCTTCAGACTAAACATCATCCGATAGAACGCTTAAAACCCATACAACAATCTATCAAAACAAAGGGCAACCATCAGGTTGCCCTCGCCATCAAGACCCTATCCATTAGGTCAAACATCTTCAATCATCCATGAATACTCCCGAGTCCTTTCTCTTTCCTCTTAACGCTTATCCCTGGTTATGTCCTGTTTTATCCTCCGAGACGTCCAACAGACCGGTTAAACGTATCCTCTTCTTCCCTGAGTGGAGTCCTTATTAGCTTACATCAAACGATTTGCCTTACCTGGCCAGCCCGACCTCCTATCAGCTGCATCGTCCCTGTAAAAATAAGTATAATCAATTCTTCGAAAAAACTTTTCCTCAAAACGAATCTCTCCAAAAATAAAATCGGCACAAAATCATATAACCCATTGATATATAAATAGATAATTATTAATTACATTATTTTAATTAAAAAATAACTGATCTATTTAGAAGAGATCTCGCACATATTATATATTGGATTCGAACGGCGATTTATAGTGGCCAACTAAAATTCGATAATCTATGAACGAACACATCTCTGGAAAAAATAACCACATACGATACACAGACAAAGATAGAAGCCGGAATAATTCAAAGATTACTTAAGAAAGGTCAAAACGATTCAGTTATCGAACTGAAGCGAATGAGGTAGTGTTTAGAAATCTGTGTCATTTCAGTAGAATATACAAAACAGGAATGACACATGACCAAAGACTTCGACCTAGAACAAGCCATTAAAGCTCTTCAGTCAGAGCAAGATCTGACAGGCAAAGATGGTTTCTTAACGCCTCTCGAAGCGGCCCTAAAGGCGGAACTGGAACACCACCTAGACAATGACGACCAGCCGAACCGTAAAAATGGCTCTAGCAAGAAAACCATTAAGTCGTCAGTAGGCGCTTTCGAACTGGATACCCCACGTGATCGCCAAGGCTCGTTTGAACCAAAGCTAGTTAAGAAGAACCAGACCAAGCTAACTGACGAAATCGATCGTAAGATCTTATCCATGTTCTCGCTCGGCATGAGCTATCGTGACATTCATAGCCATGTCGAAGATATGTATGGTATTGATGTTTCTGAGGCCACTATCACGAGCGTTACAGACCGTTTGATACCAGAGCTGAAGGCGTGGCAGCAGCGGCCGCTAGATCCGCTCTATCCCTTTGTCTGGCTTGATGCTATTCACTACAAGATCAAGGAAGATGGCCGCTATGTTAGCAAAGCGGTGTACACGATTTTGGGCTTAAACGCCGAAGGTAAGAAGGAACTGCTTGGCCTGTATCTATCCAAGTCAGAGGGTGCAAACGACTGGCCATCAGTGCTAACAGATCTGCATAACCGTGGGGTTGAAGACATCCTGATCGCCTACGTGGATGGCCTGACAGGCTTCCCTGAAGCCATAACGACCATTTACCCTGATACTGAAGTTCAGCAGTGCGTTATTCACCAGATCCGCCACTCCTTGAAGTACGTGGCTTCCAAGCACCAGAAGGTGTTTATGTCCGACCAGAAGCCAGTCTTACCGCGCTGTAAGCAAAGAAGCGGCTGAGATGGCACTGGCTCTCGCTTAGAGTCGGAATGGGGCCAACAGTATCCGATCGTGCTGCATTCTTGGCGAAACAAGTGGGAAAATCTATCCGTCTACTTCAAATATCCAGAGTACGTTCGAAAAGCCATCTACACGACAAATGCCATTGAGGCCGTACACCGGCAGTTCCGTAAACTGACCAAGACCCAAGGTGGGTCCGAACGAACACAGCTTGCTAAAACTGCTTTATGCTGGGATATTGAATGCCTCTAAGAAATGGATAATGCTAATCCAGAACTGGAATATGACATTGTCTCAACTGGCGATTCACTTCGATGGGCGCTTGGATAATGTCTTAGATACCTACTTAAAATTAGCTGACACAGAATTCTGAACGCCCTCGCGAATGATTCTGATGATGAATTCAAAAAGTCGGGGCGGTACATACGTACCGCCCCTGATAGTCAATGACCTGTATCCCTAGGTCTGTATTGCTCCCTGCAATCCATATGACTGTTTACAACATCCGTGTTTATTTCCGTTTCACAACTCCGTTGCGCAATCCTTTAACCTTCTATGGCATAACGGCTTATCCTTAACCGCTGCTCTCTCCTTCCTGGAGGTGTCCTTTGCCTTCATCCTGTAAGGCTTTCCTATTCCTTCCTAGAACTCCTTAATCCCTAAGAAGTCATTGCGTCCCTTCGAGATAAATATTACTCACCTTAGACTCCGATGTGACCACTTATAACACAATCAAAATATCGCCAACAAGGACAGAATGTTATATCCATTTGAAAAATAATGTATTTTTTTATAATTCTCAATATAAATAGATTGTTTTTCTGACATCGACGTAAGATATATCTCACATCAGTTACGACCGATCATCCCAAATGCTCATTAGTCTCACCAGTCACTAACATAGGCACTGCATCCAGATGCTCTGCATTCATCATCGATGAAATGCGCTGGACACTTGATAAAAGCATCAGCTGCTCCCAGTCTTCCAGCTTCTGGAAACGGGATATAAAACTGTCTTGCAATGGTAGTGGAGCCTTACTCAATAACTCTTTACCAGCATCGGTTAAATGAGCATGAACTTTTCGCTTATCTAATTGACTGCGTAATCGAACAACAAGTCCCCGTCGCTCAAGTCGGTCCAATATAGTTGTCGCTGTCGCCTGACTCATGTTGGTATTTTTTGCCATCTGACGAATCGTTTCTTCAGCTGTAGAATCACGGATTTCCCGCATTAAAATCAGCTGAGGTCCTGTCAGACCAACCTCTTTACTCAATCGACTGGAATGCAAATCAATTGCCCGGATAATCTGGCGAATAGCAACCAGAACTTCCTCATGTCTTTCCATCTATAAACCTTGCAATAATCTCAAAGACAAAGGTAAATTAGGTATCATATTGCCGTTCTCATTCGAAATTGATGGCATGAACCAGAGCAATGATTCAGATAACTAACACTTATACGTCTTTTACACCAAAAAAATAACAACATAAAATATGATTGATGATCCAGTTAGCACAACGAATCCAGACCAAATCTTGTTTTAATAAACCAAGACCTATTCACCTAAAATACTAAGCGCAATCGCCCTCATTTCCACCGACCTCGGTTTTAATCCATAAATATCCAACAGATTCCCGATCTAAACAATGATGGAACCACCTAAGATCAATAAATTCTACATATTCTGAGAGTGTATCTGGATCCCCGTTTGACTTGAACCATATTCAACCACAAAATATCACACAGCTTATTTATAGGGTCATTTCCCAAAAAGGAATTCTCCATTGCATGAAACGTAAAAATGAATCAATTGATCTTCTTTACGAAATGGCTGTTTTTGCTACCGTTGTCGAAGCTGACGGATTTTCTGCCGCAGCCAGAATCCTTGGTATCTCCCCTTCATCAGTCAGTCGTAGCATCAACCGATTAGAGGAACAACTAAACTGCCGTTTACTCGAAAGGACAACCCGTACTTTACGACTTAATGAACACGGCCAAGCTGTCTACCAACATTGTAAAGATATGCGTAGTTCAGCTGATGCCGTATTAGATATCAGCAACCAATTAACCCCCATACCACAAGGGGAATTACGAATCAGTGTTCCTAAAGCAATCGGACACATTCTGATTCACCCTTTAATGCCTGATTTTTTACAGCAATATCCCAATGTCGATGTCGAAATGTTACTCGAAGACCGTTACATTGACCTGGTTGATGATCGAGTCGATATTGCTATTCGAATAACAAATGAACCCCCACAAGGGATGATTGGCCGCAAAATTCTGGAAATTGAACATGTTATCTGTGCAAATCCAGACTACCTTCGACAATTCGACCCTATTGAACATCCCAGACAACTTAGGGGACATAGCTGTATATATCTCGGAGAACACCCCAAAGACCGTCAATGGACATTCCACCGCAATACTCAAAAAATTACGGTTGAGGTCTCTGGTCGTTATTCTGCAAATCATACTCAAATCAGACTTGATGCGGCAAAAAAAGGATTGGGTATCGCGAGCCTTCCTTACTTCACAGTTCACGAAGCACTACAACGAGGAGAGCTCCAACAAGTACTTCCCAAATGGCATTTTATAACCAGTTATACCGGTAGTGCATGGTTAATTTATCCACCTAATCGATATCAGCCTGCAAAAATCAGAGTTTTTATCGAGTATCTTATAAAACGATTTAGCCAGTTTCCAAAGTTCAACCTTTAAAAAGCGAGGCTTTATCGCCCAACTTTAAATCACCCCAAGAGGCATTGTTTGATTTAAACAGCGCCCGCATATGAGAGTTGCCTATTTAGCTGCTGCTTTTGCCGCCTCAATCCAGTGATTAAACTCCTGCTGGTGAGCACTAATCCATCCATTTGCAAAGTTCTCAATATCAGCCTGAGAACTTTGCCCTTTACGCATCATTAAGTTCTCGGCACTGATATCGTTTACGCTCAGTTTCATCATTGAAAACAGTTTCGCTGCCGCAGGGTTTTTCTCAGCCCATTTTTTATTAGCCACAATGCGCATACTGTTCATTCTGAACCCATAGTTTTGACCATTTGGCAATTGAGTATTCGCATTAGGATCACCGGGTATCGCAGAAAAAGGTACTTGCAACCAGACTACATCTCTTCCAGGAATCAATACACCACTTACCCAATACGGCGTCCAGGTGTAAAAAAGAATCGGTTTTCCTTCCTTATAACGGGTGATAGTATTTGCCATCAAGGCTGCATAGTTTCCTTCATTAATTTCAACGGTATTACTCAAGCCAAATTTCTTAACCTGATAATTGGTCACATTTTCACAACCCCATCCAGGGTTACAGCCAGTCATATCCGCTTTACCATTCCCATTGGCATCAAACAATTTGGCAATTTTCGGATTTTTAAGCTGCTCAATATTCGTAATATGATATTTATCAGCCGTTTTCTTATCGATCATATAGCCTTGAGCTGCGCCTGTTACATAGTAGCCTTTACGATAAAAAACTTTATCGCCACCAGCGGCTTTATATTTTTGATCATGCAATGGTTGCCAGTTCACCGCCATATAAGTCGCATCACCCTGGGCAATTGCAGTATAAGCCACGTTATAATCGACCTGTTTAATCGGTCTAACCGTATATCCCAGCTTCTCCATCGCTTTATCAACAATCAGGGTCTGAAACATCTCTTCTTGAATGGTACTCTGCACAGGCTGCACCGTTTTACCAGCACCCGGTAGATTTGCAGCACAAGCAGTAAACGTCGTACATGTCACCAATACGGCTACTGATGTACTTTTCCAAGATAATTTCATAATAACTCCATGATGATTGATCATTCGAATGAAACCGCCCTTCTTTTGATAATAACGACAATCGATAGCGGTTATCATTGTTTTTAAATAATTTGAAAATTTTATTTTTAGCTTAACGACCACGTTTTAACAAACGGTTGACCAAACCAACAGGACCGGCCTGATACCAATGCCGAACGGCTTTTGAGCGAGCATCCTTACCCATAGCCTGAGTGAGTCGATCAAGCAAAATAGCCAGAATAACAATGCCTAATCCACCTGTAGCCGCCAACCCCATATCCAGTCGGCCGATTCCCCGGAGCACCATTTGCCCCAATCCACCAACAGCAATCATGGACGCGATAACAACCATCGACAAAGACAACATCAGGGTCTGATTCACACCAGCCATAATCGTTGGCATAGCCAGTGGCAGCTGAACTTTATATAAAAGCTGCCTTGGGCTGGCACCAAATGCGTTACCCGCTTCGATTAACTCTTCTGGCACCTGCCTTATCCCCAATACCGTCAGACGGATAATCGGTGGTAAAGCAAAAATAATAGTCACAACAACCCCAGGTACATTCCCAATCCCAAACAACATGACAATGGGAACTAAGTAGACGAACGCGGGGGTTGTTTGCATCGCATCCAGTATCGGTCGAATAACCTTTCCGGCTCGTTTGCTACGTGCCAACCATATACCAAGTGGCAGACCAATCACTAAACAGAATAAAACAGCAGTTAACACAAGCGCCAGTGTCACCATAGCCTGACTCCAGGCTCCAACTGCACCCACAATAACTAAAGAGATAACAGCACCAATTCCAAATTTAAATCCTGCGATTTGCCAAGCAATCAGCAAGACTAAAATTAGCATAACCGGCGCAGGCAGATGCTGAAATACCATTTGAAATAATGACAATATAAAATCAATTGGCACACTAATCGCCTGAAAAGCCGGACGAAAGTTTGCAACAATCCAGTTTAAAAACGCTTCAACCCAATGCGCAAACGGAATCAATTTATGTTGAAATGGATGCCACCAATCAAATGCCTGAACATGGTGTGTCGTATGCAGCCAACTCGCATCGGTATTAGCAGGAGCAGCCCCCCACGGATTTTGTGTCGTACTCATATCGTATTAAATCTCTCTATCCAAAGCTTTCAGCAGGCGGCCTTTGGTAATCACACCAAAGAATTGTCCTTGTGCATTCACAACCGGAACGGCATAAGATTGGCTGGCCACATCTGTCAACAAATCACTTAAAACAGTGTCCGGATCGAGTGTTTTCACATCTTGATCCAATGCCGACATTAAACTCGCACGATCACGAGATGCTGTTCGGGCAGAATCCATCGATACCATACCGATATACCGCTCAGAGCGATCCAATACGACGCCGTAATCCCAGTCACTGTCGTTAATAAGTTGCAATGCCGCACTTGCACCATCGTGCTCACCTTTACGAATAATCGTTGGAATATGACGCCTTGCGATGTCTTTAGCACTAAAGACATTCGAAACATCTACTCCTTTAAAGAAGGACTTAACATAGTCATTAGCGGGATTATGCAAAATATCATCGGGGGTACCAACCTGAACGACTTCACCGCCTTGCATAATGGCAATACGATCACCGATGCGCATAGCTTCATCTAAATCATGAGAGATAAATACAATGGTTCGCTGGTCGTCATTTTGTAAACGGATCAGCTCATCTTGCATTTCAGTTCGAATTAATGGATCCAGAGCGGAAAAAGCTTCATCCATTAACAAAATCTCAGGATCATTTGCTAATGCCCGGGCCAGACCAACCCGTTGCTGCATCCCTCCGGAAAGTTCATCTGGGTAAGATTCCGTATACTGTTCCAGGCCCACACGAGCCAACGCCTTATGGGCAACTTCATGCCTCTCATTTTGCGCAACACCAGCAAGTTCCAACCCAAATGACGTATTATCGAGAATATTCATATGAGGCATAAGCGCAAATGATTGAAATACCATACTGATGCTTTTACGCCGTACATCTCGCAACTCTTTATCTCTAATCACAGAGATATCTTGCCCGTTCAGAAAGACATGCCCTCTTGTGGGTTCGATGAGACGATTCAACAAACGTACTAATGTAGATTTTCCAGACCCTGATAATCCCATGATAACGAAAATCTCTCCTTCGTTAATCGATAGGGAGGCATCCTTAACACCAACGGTTAATCCAGTCCTCTGAAAAATTTCATCCTTCGTTTTTCCTTGCTCTATTAATGAAAATGCCCGCTCAGGGGCATTTCCAAAAATCTTATATAAATTTTTGACTTCTAATTTTACCGACATAAAACCTACTGAAGTGGGTCTGTAACAGAAGAAAAAACAGACTAAAAACCTTAACTATTGTTAGCACTCTAAACATTAATAAGAAAAAAATCAAGTTTATAGGCTGTATAAGAAAAAGGTTATTTTCTTTAAAAATGAAAAACAAGCCCATTTTTAACCGAGAAACAGTCAATAATAGTCGAAAGTTTCACTTAGAAAAATTTAGATCAATTTTATCAATAATTAAAGTTCAATTGATTATTACTGAAAACATTTTTTAAAGATGACAAGACCTCAGCTAGCTTTCATAAATACCGTATCGAACAATATTTATTCTACTTCTTCTAAAAAAACGCCATATCTCCATCCTAAAACTGCAGGTGAAATATAAGATTCACAAAACCAATAGGTTACATAGATATAACGATAGTATTGATGCTTATATTAAACAAAATAGTTTCAATCGGAAATATGATGGAGAGAACCAGACTAAAATGAACAACTATCTTAAAGCTCATACGCCCGGGCTGCTGATAACCCAGGCATATCAACATCAAGCGGACCTCAACAAAACCTTTTTCGGCAAAGATGATAGTCAGAGACTCAAAGCTGAGTCTTTCGGGGAAGTGCGCTCATAGCACCTTTTTGAGTCACCACAAAACTACCCACCTGATTTCCTAGGCGAATAGCCATTTCAATCACAGACCAATCTCTCCACTGTGAATGCTCAGCCAGGACACTCAGCATCCCCCCGACGAAGCCATCGCCAGCTCCGGTACTATCAACAACTGAAACACAGTTTTCTAAAGGAATACTAATTTGCTTCGATTGATCAAAGGCTATTGCTCCATCAGCCCCAAGTGTCACAACTAAAAGCGCATCAGTCTGTTTAGCTAATTGAGCCAGTGCATGCTTGGGATTAGATTGACCCGTTAATAGCTGAGCTTCTTCTTCGCTTACCTTGACTACATCACTGGATTCTAAGATCAAACTAATCTGCGCAATCATTTGCTCTTTGCTGGTCCACAGTGATTCCCGGACATTCACATCGAAAAAAACGTATCCGCCATTATTCCGGGTCTGTTGGACTGCTGCTAAGGCCGCCTGACGAGTTTGCTCACCAGCAAGAGCAATGGAACTCAACTGCAACCATTGACCGGTTTGGATATCAGGTAATTGTTCTGTATGTAAAAACTGATCGGCACTGGGAACCACTAAAAAAGTAAAGTAGCGTTCACCTTCATCATCCAGACTAACCAGAACCGTCGATGTGTGATACTCCGAATCAACATGCAAATAATCCGTAATGATTCCTTCTTTGACCAGCGTATCATTCATAAACTTGCCAAAAGGATCATCACCGCGACAACCAATAAACCCGGTTGTAACTCCAAGACGACTCAACGCAACGGCAACATTAGCAGGCGCGCCCCCCGGACACTGCCGGTAGCGAAGCTCGCCATCGGGTAATAAATCAACAACGACATCCCCCAGACACCAAACTTGCACTTTTTTATTCATCAAATGCCTCTTTACTCAATAAATTAATGACCCGCTGACCCAATAATCGAACCTGTACTTCCATCACTGAAACCTCAGCCCCCTGCTCAAAGCTCAAATGTCCCAAAATCAATGGTGTCGTCGGGAAAATTCGACCACTTAGCACCGCCTCACCGTCGTTCACAAACAATTCAAAAGAGGAGCTATCCAAGAACAAAGTTAATGACTCGATTTGACCTAATCGACTTTTATAATGACGGCGAGTATCCGCTCCAGAACCAGCCAGAGCGCCCCGATCAACAATTATGCTGCCCTGTTGATTCCAGGCGATACTCAATTGCTCAACACCTTCGCCTAAAACTAATTGACCAGAAGATTCAGCAGGCTTCCAGTGAGTGCGACTTTGAGGACCAATATCAAATTGTGACTGACTGTCTGTCAGTTGGTAGTAACTTGCAGCGTCAAATGCAGCATCCAGTTCATGACTTGGAGTCTGATAAATGTAACCATCACGCCATTCACAATGTCGGGGGATTGTCAGTTGTTCTGTCCAACCATACTGCTCGACCGTTGGCTGCGGTTCCGCTTCAGGTAACCCCATCCATCCAATTAAGAAAATTTCACCCTGTTCATTTTTAATTGATTGAGGGGCATAAAATTCAAATCCATGATCCAATAACCGATAATCACTTTGGAATTCAATGTGGCCATTTTGAGAATTAAAGGCCACATTAAAATAACCACTCAAATGACGGTTATGATAATCACTCAGTCCTGTTTCAATACCTTGTACACAGCAAACCAGTACGTTTTGTTCTGAAAATTCGAGGTAATCCGGGCATTCCCACATATAACCATATTGATCATTCGCCCACCCAATTGAGCGATTAAAATGACCACATAATGACCAGTCCCCACTCGACTGTTCTTCAAGTACAGCAACGCCACCCAACAATTTATCGCTTTGCGCAGCAAGCCACATAAAACGCTTACCGTTACTCTCAAAAACTTTTGGATCGCGAACATGGCCCGTAAAACCTTCTAGCTGCTCCGGCCATAATGGGCCATGATGCTCAAACGACTGGCCATCCCGGGTTGTAACCAGGCATTGATAGCTCTCTCTTTTCTCACCATGACGAACGTTACCGGTATAAAAAACAGATAACTCATCATCTCTAACCAGAGCGGTACCAGAATAACATCCATCCTTATCGTACCAATGCTCGGGTGCAAATGTGAATTTTTGCTGCTGCCAATGCACTAAATCATTACTGGTAAGTAAACCCCAATGCTTATTTTTATGCGCACACCCTGTGGGATTCCATTGAAAAAAAAGCCAATACTGACCTTTATATTGGCAAAAACCATTTGGATCATTCATCAACCCATAAGGAGGTGCAATATGAAAAAAAGGAAACCAGGGGGTATTCACTGCAAAGTGTTGATTGAATGGCTGATTCATAATTCTGATCCTGCATTAAGTGCAGCATATTAAGCTACCGTAAAGATTATAACTGATTGTATGCAATTACACTTAGGTTGCAATCGGTTCCATAAAAATCAATGCAAGCGAGTGATTCATATCACATAAACACTGAAACCGGGGCTATATATAAGGTATTTGATCACAATTCGCTTCCAAATGAATTGCTCAATATGTCTTATAGCACAAAAATAAAAGAACCGATTCCATTCCACACATTTTAAACACAAAAAAGCAAAAACTTTGCACGTACATATAAGGACATAAGCCATGCGAAAACCCTATCTTCCGCTATTAAGCCTTGCTATTTTACTACCGGCAACAGCTCAGGCAGCTGATACAAACACTCAGACCGATTCAACTCAAATACAAAATATTGAAGCGAGGCTACATAAACTTGAACAAGAATTAAACACTGCAAAAACCGCACAGAAAAACAACCAGACAGCTAAGAAGAAAAGCTTTGAATTTCATGGGTATGCCCGTTCAGGCATATTAGCTAATGATCATTTCAGCTCAACACAGGGCGGCAAAGACTTTACACCAGCAGGAGGAACCGGTGGATATGTAGGACGGCTCGGAGACGAAAATGATACCTACGTTGAAATGGACTTTGAACACCATCAATATCTCAAAAACGGAGCCCATACCCGTTACAAAATCATGTTAGCTGATGGTCAGGCAAGCTATAACGACTGGAATGGTGATGATACAAAACTAAATGTTCGACAGGCTTTTGTAGAGATGTCAAATCTTCCCAGTTTTACCGGCGCATTTAAAGACAGTATTTTATGGGCAGGGAAACGTTTCGACAGAAACAACTTTGATATTCACTGGTTAGATTCCGATATCATTTTCCTAGCGGGTACCGGGGGTGGGATTTATAACGTACATTGGTCCAAGAAAGGACATTCAAGTTTCTCAATTTATGGACGAAACTTTGACGATATTTCCGATAATACAATTCAAGCTTACATTGTTACTGCAAACAACTATTACGGTCCATGGCAATTAATGGTTAATGGGTTGAGAGGCCAAGACAACAATGACAGGACCAACACAGGAAACCAAAGTGATAATGCCGCAGATACTGGTTTTCATACTATGCTGGCCTATCATGGAAAAAGCTTCTATGGCTTAACAGAAGGGACATTTAAAGCCGCACTGCTCTATGGGCATGGATTAGGTGCAGAAGTGAAAAGTCTTGGCTCTGATGATAATCTGATTGCAAGCGCCAACACTTTCCGGCTGGCAACCTATGGAACCGTTCACCTTAATCGAACCTGGAGTATGGTTCCGGCTCTGTTAGCTCAAAGTAGCCATGATCGTTACATCAAAGGCGATAAATACGATTGGGCAACGTTGAATTTACGGGTTAATCAGCAACTCACTGAAAACTTTTCAATGCAATATGAAACATCTTACCAATATATGGATCTCGATCCTCAAGGCTACGATAGCCATAATGCCGTCAATGGGAGTTTCTACAAGCTAACCATCGCCCCCACTTTCCGGGCATCTGATTTTGTGAATTTCTTCCAGAGACCTGAAATCCGATTCTTTGCAACTTATATGAACTGGAATAAGCGCCTTGAAAATTATGCTACCGATGATGCTTTAGGTGCCACAGGTTTTAAATCAGGAGGTGAAGTCAATGTTGGTGTACAAATGGAGACTTGGTTCTAATGATCGAAACCAATTTCATATTCAGTGGCCAATACATTGATTTTAATGTGATTTAAATCACAAAAACAGATCAATCATGATTATTTAAGCCTTATATGATCACAAATCACCCAATCATCAATTGTTTAATCAGAATGTAACGATAGGATGAGCTGGAACCGATTTCATATAAGCACAATTCAATTGCATCATTAAGCACTACAGCCTCCATAAAATGATGTAATTGTTCGATTATCAACTTATTTCATTGTTTCAACTAGACTCATATGGAACATTGAAGGGGAGTAGCATCATGTCAGAAAAACAAACTGCCCAACAGATCCTCAAACTGGTAGGCGGCCCGGAAAATATAGCCAGTGCGGCACACTGCGCCACCCGACTCAGGCTAGTCTTAAACGACACCGATAAAGCCGACACAAAAGCTATCGAAGAACTCGACTTGGTTAAAGGTGTTTTTACAAATAGTGGTCAGTACCAAATTATTATTGGTACTGGTATTGTCAATGACGTTTTCGCAGCATTCATTGAAGCAGCAGGAATAGCAGAAGCATCAACCGCTGATGTCGCCATCCAGGGCGCCAATAAAAATCCTCTGCAGGCAATTGCCCGAACCCTCTCCAATATTTTCGTCCCGATTATTCCAGCTATTGTTGCCAGTGGTTTGTGCATGGGGGTATTGGGGTTTTTGAAAACCAACCATCTCATTGCAACGGGTAACATCTGGTATATCCTGCTTGATATGGTGTCCAGCTCAGCCTTTATTATTTTGCCTATTTTGATCGGTTTTGTCGCGGCTAAAATTTTTGGAGGAAACCCCATATTGGGAGCCACTCTGGGGGGAATTTTAACCCACCCCGATCTGGTAAACGCATGGACAATTGGTCATGGCTTCCCAACAACCGACTTATTCGGTTTCAAAGTCGGACTGGTCGGCTATCAGGGCACGGTCTTCCCCATGCTGATCGCAACGTGGTTTATGTGTAAAGTCGAGAAGATCGTCCATAAGATTGTACCTAATACGCTCGATATTATTTTAAGTCCTTTCCTAATTCTTTTAATCACTGGATTTTTCTCGATTGTCGCTATTGGCCCGCTAGGACGCGGGTTAGGTACCGGCATCTCGATGGGTCTGCTCTACCTTTACAATCATGCAGGCCCAGTCGCTGGATTTATCTTCGGTGGAACGTATTCGATGATTGTGATTACCGGGATTCACCACAGCTTCCATGCTATTGAACTGGGTCTGCTCGGAAATCCCAAAATCGGAGTGAATTTCTTGCTGCCAATTTGGTCGATGGCAAACGTTGCCCAAGGCGGAGCCTGCTTAGCGGTCATATTCAAAAAACGCGACAAAAAAGTAACTGCACTAGCCCTGCCTTCTGCTCTATCAGCTATATTAGGCATCACCGAACCGGCAATCTTTGGTGTCAACCTCCGTTATATGAAACCATTCTTAGGAGGCCTCATCGGTGGGGCATTCGGCGGAGCTTATGTTGTTTGGACAAAAGTTGGAATGACCGCAGTTGGCTTGACAGGGATCCCAGGATTGGCAATTGTTCGTAGTGAATCCATGATGAACTATATCATCGGATTCTGCATCGCATTTGTTGTTGCATTTGTTGCATCTTTCCTCCTGACACCGAGACATACACAACCTGCAGCTTAATCTATAAGCTCGATAATAAAAAACCGGTTCTTTTATGAACCGGTTTTTTATCCGTTTCCTGAATATCAGGACTAACCAAGAGGGAAATGGCATGCCACATGATGCCTATTCCATCCCCACTCATCAGATGTGAATGTATCCGACAGTGTTGCTGTATGATCGTGCATCGTATATAAAACAGGAATCCACCCGGATGTTCAACAGCAGAGGGCACAATGATTCGATTACGACTGAACTTTGGGTCAATGCCTGGAATAGCTGATAACAGTGACTACATATAAGGATGTCGATGCAGATAATAAAATGCTTTTGAACCATATAAATGGATCCTGAGTTAGTTAATGGTGTATAACCAAAGAACCTGCGCTCGATGTTTTATTAATGGCAGTCTGGCATCGGAAACCAGAGGAGAAAGTTCTGGTGCACTCTGAGCAGGGTAGCCAATACACAAGCCACATCTGAAGCGAATTAAACGAAAATATTCAACGAGAGAAGCCGCCAAAATGGATACATTTTATTATATTGAGATGTTTTACAACACAAAATGGCAACGCAGTTCCAATGATGGACTTTCGCCTGTACAGATATGAGTAGAATTACTTTAAAGAGGCTGCAAGTTGTCTAATGAAGTAGTGGCTATTCACTATGGATCCCACAGGTCGAATGGAAAATCTTTTCTAATCTAGTCATATGCCTCATATTGAAGAACGACGCACATGTATGCAGCGATTAGCCAGTTTCTTGAAAAATATGAACTATAAAGGATACCCAATTCAGACTAAACCAGATGACATGCCACGAAAATAATCTACTATTTTTGAATAGGCTTTTAAAGGATATTTATATCAACTCAATTACGGCTAAGGACTATTAAAGAAGTCCTCATGCAACACAACTTTTCAAGTACTAGTCTCTCCGCCACATCACTCAGGAGAAAATGCGACCAATAGCCCTCATGTATCAATGACGATTAACTGCTGTAATCTAGATTAATTTTTCTCTAATTGACATGAATCCCGCCAGTGAAATTCCCCCTGATGCACATAAGAAAATTGTTCACATTCATGTCCGCTAATTAAATCCATCAAGACTTTCGCAGCCTGATAGCCTACACGAATATGATCATAATGAATAGAAGCCAGAGGCGGTGTTAAAATAGAGCATAGTTCATCGTCCCCGACCCCCACAACAGCAACGTCTTGTCCGGGTTCAAACCCTTTCTGACGCAGTGCCTGACAGGCGCCCGCCGCAATTCTATCTGTCACTCCAAAGACACCATCCGGACGATATCCCTGCTCAAGAATCTCTGTGGTTTTTAGCATTCCTGACTGTGCGAACAGATCACAATCACTCACATATTGGCATTCCACCTGACCAGCCATGCTCAGTGCATCTTCAAATCCCCGACGGCGCTGTCTTCCTAACGCGACATCCATCGGAGAAAAACCTAAAAACAGCAATTTCTGACAGCCACATTGAAGTAACTGCTGACCAGCCTGGTATCCGCACCGGTAGTCATCATAAAACACACTGGGAATATCGAACAAAGATAGATCTTGCCCAACAACAACAATGGGCGATTCAGATTCACAAAAGGTATCGATGAGCTCTTGATTGTATCCGGCCACAAGTGCAATCATGCCATCAACTCCTTTAGAATTCATAGTCTTAACATCTGCAATGGCTTTTCCTGTATCCATTTTTGTATTCATTAACAAAATCTGCATATTTTTTGATTCCAACTCTGCGGTCATGCCATGAATAAAGCTTGCTATCGATTTCGATGTTAAAAGAGGAACCAAAATACCCACAGTATCCGTATGGCGAGCCTTAAGATTTTTAGCTGAAATATTGGCAGTAAAATGTGACTCGTCGATAATAGCCTGAATTTTCTGTCGGGCAACGGAGTTCACTCCCGGGCGATTATTCAGAACTCGTGAAACCGTCGATTTAGATACTCCTGCAGCAGCTGCAATATCAGCTATCGTTTTCATCGGGTCCCCTTGATTAATGCATTTAAAATGATGCTACCACTAAATCACATCAAACCTGAATAATACATATCAACAATTGCCTACAGAGGGATTAAATAACCGATATAAAAACTGTAAAACCTGGCGTCAGAGCGGTTTACTCATCAAGTCATTTATGCCTGCATCGACACACCTTCTTTTCTCTTGTGTATTGGCCGTTAATGCAATAATCGGACAATCAATACCATTTGCTCTAAGACGTTGCGTTGTTTCATAACCATCGATACCTGGCATTTGTAAGTCCATCAGAATCAATTCAATAGTTTTTAGATCCGGAATATTTAAGGCACTGATTCCATCGGGAGCTATCACGACCTGATGCCCCAGCTTTTCAAGCATCAGACGAATGACTAATTGATTTAAGGGCTATCCTTTACACTAATATCTTTTTCGATGAGATCATAGGCAATTCATCTATACTCAGGTCATCTGAAATTGAATCGGCTTTAGGCAACGTTAAACGCACCGTAAAACAAGAACCCCCTCCAACCTGGCTACTCACCCCAATAACTGTTCCCCCATCACATCAACCAGTTGCTTCACAATAGCCAGTCCTAAACCAGTTCCACCGTACCGCCAGGCATGGCTTTGACTCAATTGTCGAAACGGCTCAAACAACAATTTTTTCAATCATGCCAACAATAACGTTCATCGGTGTTCGTATCTCATAACTCATCATGGCTATCAAGATAAGGGTCCCCCAGAGAGAAGACTGACCATCAGTTTCTTCAAGCATGAACAAAATATTTCGCAGTAATTGCTGGTCTTTTTAATAACGAAGGAAGTATCGTTTTATCAGTATGTTCATATAGTTCAAGCGATAAAAGTGAGCGTCCCAGAAGATGGCCGTATATAGGTCGGCTTTACGCTAGTCTCCCAAAACCAATCCAACGCAGTTTGGGCAAAGCTCATAAAGCGTTATTCGCGTACGCTGTGTAACAATCGATTTTAGATGCTCTTGATATTCTAAATTGACTAATAGTTGTCGTAATAGAGGCAATAATCGCTTTAACAGATGTCGATTATCCTGACCGAATCTGCTGACCTGATGGTGGCCAAGAATCAACAATCACACCTCCATTTCACTACAGAGACCACTTATAACTACACTACCATAACGGGCTAAAAGCCAAGACTCTGGAAAAATTTGAAACTAGCAGACTTGAGAAACATCAAAAATCACGCTCACCTCGTCCTGCAGAACCCACTCCGTCAGATCGCCAGAAAACCAATTCAGGAAATGAGACGCCCCATCACAGAAAAACAATTGTCAGGATTTATTAACTGAGCAATGCAAAACTAACGATTCTCATAGCCAAAAAACTGAACAATAAGTTTTAAGAAAACACAAAATGCATCATTCGCTGTAAATGCAATGAATAATTTATGGTTGCCTTCAAGAATTAACTCCGTATCAATGTGTCTTTGCCTTTCTCGGCGATTACGCTGAGTCAAAAACTCAGTTGACTCTCTTAGCTGTTTTTCAGGGACAGAATAGGGAAATGTCATCACAACGCTTTTGGATAAAAAACAACAGCCATACTCATGAGAATACCATGCCCGTTCTCACCGGTGAGTAAGAGTCCCTGTTCTCCAAATGTAAATGCTCCTAAAAATGGTAAACCATCGCCAAGTGACTCACAGATACTATCAATGACTGAATCAATATCGCAATAGATTGCCATCATACATCCGGCGCAATATTATAACTGGCTGAAAGCGCGAAAAAGGGTGTGTTGAGCTCATTTATGTCACCTGGCCTCCCCTATGGATCAAGCTCCCCGGGGAACCAAGTTTATCATTCAGTCAATAGTTCAATACCGCCATCTGCGGTTAATACACTCGGATGAGCTAATTAAAAAAAGGATATTCTTCCAGGCGTTCTGCTATACGCCCAATAGGATGGAAAAGACTCTGTGTAAAAATAGAAAGGCATGTTTAGGTGGTCTTGTGGGATAACTTACAATAGCTTGCAGCCACAGGCTTATTATCAATAGTATGGACAAATCGAAGATGACTGGCGGTCACTGCACCCAGGGCTCGGCTCGCTACATATCCACTATGAAACGAATAACCGATCTCCCCCCCCGGGAACAGTGCCACCACTGCTACACCCTATGTGGCAACTGAATCTTGATTAAACAAACTCCAGTCACCCTGAATTCGTTGACCTACAGCACTTCCACCAGCGATTGGAACTTGTTTTCCAACCATATTTTCAATGACAGCGATAACTCTTTCTTCACAACCAAGAGATGAATGTAACCAAATTAGTTCTGGTAATTCACTTGGCCTTCCTGTATTCAGCAATGCTCGAGCTAAAGCTTTCTGGACTGCTTGGTAAATATCTTTCTCAAATATATTTTTAAACCATTCAAGATCCGCGCCATAGTTTCCAAACAAGTCCCAAATAACCCATAAAGCTATTCCATGGCCGTCGTCACTATGAAAACCATCAGCAGTCATTGGACCCAAACAACGACTACAAGCAATTATTTGTGATGATTTAAATGCAAATTGCAATTTTTTGCAATTTGCAAATACTGATAATTTGCAGAATAGTAAAAGGCAACTAATTGAGGAGAAGATTGATGAATATGGAAAAGCTCAGTCACGACATGCTTGCTCAGTTGTTAGAGTGACCGAATAGGCCGTCTGAATACCAATCTGTTCCATGTTTTAATAACGTTGTTTCATTACTTCCAAAGTCTGAGTATAAACCATCATAAATTCTGGAAGCAAAGCATCAACTTTATCATATTGCTGATCCTTACAGGCAGTATCTAATTCACTGGCAAGTGCAGCAAGTCGTAAACCACCATAGCTTGCAGCACTACTCTTTAATGTGTGAAATAAACTCTTAAGTTCCAAACTTGTCGGATGGACCAAAGGATCCTGCAAATTTGCAAGCTTCGGTTCATTCTCTTCAATAAACACAGCGAACAACTCTGGAAGTAGGCTGCTACCGATATCATCGGCTAACTGTTGTAATGTTGCTTCACAAAGTAATGGGTGCATAACTTCATCCAGATATAAAATAGCTTGTTTCTTGCAATATTCACACCTGATTCTCCCAATTCTGTATTTTTCTATACAGGGTCGAAGGGCTGACTTCTAACAATCCAGCCGCCTTAGGAATATTCCCCTGGCAAAATTCAATCGCTTGCTCAATCGCCCGACGTTCTTGCTTCCATAAAGGTTCTATTTCCTCCTGAGGTTCAACAGACTGAAATGTCTGTTTAATCCCAGCTGAATCAGATGAACCCTGATGTATCTGCACATGAGATAGTGGGGCTGGAAACATGTCCGCCTTGATTAACTCACCATCATTAAGAACTACCGTGTTACGAATAATGTTCTCTAACTGGCGAACATTACCAGGCCAATCATAATTTAGCAGTAATTGCTGAGCACTTTCATCAAATCCACGAAAATGACGCTTCTCCTCAATACAGATCCGTTTCAACAGGTGGTTTGCGATAAGCAAGATATCTTCACCTCTCTCCCGAAGGGGAGGAAGCGTAATGGGAATGACATGTAATCGATAATACAAATCTTCACGAAAGCGACCTTGTCGAACTTCCTCTAAAGGATCACGATTCGTAGCACAAATGAACCGGACATCAACTTCTTCAGTCTGACTGCATCCGACAGGCTGAAAACTACCAGTTTGAATAAAACGAAGCAGCTTACTTTGCAGCTCCAAATCCATCTCACAGACTTCATCTAAAAAAAGCGTGCCACCATTGGCCATTCTGGCAGCCCCTTTACGATCACTCACAGCTCCGGTGAATGCCCCTTTAATATGACCGAAAATCTCACTTTCCATTAATTCTTTTGGTATTGCAGCACAATTCAATGCGATAAATGGAGAGTCTTTTCGGCCACTGGCTAAATGCACCGCTGATGCGCATAGCTCTTTCCCTGAACCACTTTCGCCTGTAATAAAGATAGTTGCTTTACTATTTGCAGCGCTCTCAATAACCCTATATACATGCTGCATAGGCTGACTATGGCCGACAAAATCAAAATAATTTTCCCGCTTACCGTCACCAGTCTCATGAGTAACCAGCTTATTCAACCGGCGCATTTTTAGTGTATTAGCCAATGTGACACGTAAACGTTTCGCATCGAAAGGTTTCGACAGAAAATCACAAGCACCATAGCGCATTGCATCAACGGCTTTATCAACCGAACCATGAGCTGTAATAATCACGACAGAACAATCCAATCCGTGTTCATAGATCCGGCGCAAAATATCCATACCATCCATATCAGGAAGCATCAAATCAAGGAGTAATACATCAGGCCATTGCTGTTCAATATACGAAATTGTCTCTTGCCCTGATGTAACCTGCTTCAGCTGAATTGATTCATCCTTCAGATAAGCCCGATACATCGCCGCCAGTGATGGTGAATCTTCTGTCAACAACACCCGCGGTTTATTCATCACAACATCCTTCATCTATCGATTCATGTAGTGGTAAACGATCCATTTAAGATAATAACAGAACGAATAATAAGTTGTTTATTTATCAACTACAACGATAACGTATCTTCTACCCTATCGGCATAACTAGGGGCTGTGTATCTTTGGTAGTGTTTTTTTATAGCTCTTTGCTGGTATTCAAAAAAATCCAATCACCAAAGGTACACAGCCCCTAAAAAATAATGACTTTTTCATCTATTGTAACAACCATTTTTTCTACATAGAGTCAAAAAAGCCAGCACACGGAACATAACATATGATGCTAACTCATATTTAGCTTTTACCTCTAAAAAAGCAAAAAATTAGCAGTATTTTGCCTATTAAATGAAAATCCCGCATTAATCATCCATATTCATCGGATTATCCATATTATTTATTACGCCTTCCTCCGGGCATCCCATCAGTCGATTTTTATCTTAAATTCATAGCCAAGATAACTACATCCTCTGCACTACACCTAATAAATAAGCTTACCAAGTGGATTAATCAGTTGACTGACACCTTGCCTGAAACGTAATGCATCATCAGACACAGTCAAACACAAGCATCCTTCACTGGTTTGTGGAGCGTGAGTATGATCCGTATTTAGCCAGATAAAATCACCAACACCATAATGCCCCATCTCATCATCAAAACGACCATGAAGAGGCAACGTTATCTCAAAACCACAATGGGAGTGAGAAGGGATACAACCACCCTTATCAATACGAAGTAAACTAGTACGCCTTTTGCCATCATTAAGTTGCAACCGCGCCCGCGAAATTTTGCCAAAACTTTTCCATTCTTTAAGAGCAATAGACATTAGAACTTTTGGCAGAACAATCCGCTGACCAGCCACATCAATTTCAGAAGTATCCTTTGTTCTATCGGCATGTTGAGCCACCGATTCATTAGAAATAGAGTTCATTAAATTTGACTGAATTTCTTCAAGCAATCCATTCTCAGAAGATTCAGACATGATAATATCATCCACATTTGATATGTTATCCTCAAGGAGCTCAAATGCCTCAAGCGCAGCAAATTTCGTTAAATATTCAACGGTTCTCTGACATTGAGAACACAACTCAACATGAGCCGAAACAATGACAGAAATTGAAACAGGCAAGCTCCTATCCACAAACTGCCTTAATATCTCAAGATGAGGATGGTGCTCAATCATTTCCGCTCTCCTCAATTTGACAACGTATTTTCTCAAGAGCTAAGCGTAATCGTGATTTTATTGTTCCAAGAGGAACCCCAAGCTGCCTGGACAACTGCTCTAAAGAGATCTCCTGAAAATAAACTCCTTTAACAACGCTTTTCTGAGTCAAAGGTAGACTGTCTACAACTTTCTCTAATTGCTTTGACATCAAGTGATCACTAAAAATCCAGGCATGTGAAGGTTCATTTGAAGCAGCCGGCTCAACAGGCCAGATATCATCGGCCAGGTTCTGCACTTCTTTGTTTTTCTGCCTTCTTAAAAAATCAAAAGAAGCATTGCGCATAACGGTATAAATCCAGGTCGCTGCAGAACCTTTTTTTTCATCGTAAAGATGAGCCTTATACCAAACATGAGTCATCGTATCCTGAACAAGATCATTCGCATAAGCATCATTCCCATATTGTTTAAGACCAAACCGTTTAATTCTGGGGGCAAAAAACTGAAACAGGTTAGAAAAAGCAGTCTTATCTCTCTTTTTTGCAACTAAGACGAGCCAATGACAAAGTTCAGTATGCATAAATGAACCTTTTAACGAAAATTTAATGCCATCAAATTAACCTGATGATTTTTTTAATTTATCCTTTATAGGATTGAAATGAATTCAATAAAGGCACACAACCTTATTCAGCATAGTCAAAGTCGTGTACTTTGTATAAATAGCTCATATCGTGAAAACTCCAACGTCAGAAAACGCGCAAGAGAATTCACCTCAACCTGGATAAGGAAACGGTTTCTAATAGGTATTAATTAAAAATTTTCCGCAAAAAGTGATCGTTTTGTCCATCCGCAACGTATCTATCTCTAAATCATCTGACGGGATACAGCATGGACACATTTGCAGTCGACTTAGCGCGTTTCCAGTTTGCCTTCACGGTCTCTTTTCATATTATTTTCCCGGCATTCACCATTGGACTTGCCTCATACCTTGCTGTACTTGAGGGACTATGGCTAAAAACCAACCAAGAGAAATATATCCATCTATACAAATACTGGCTAAAAATATTTGCGATTAGTTTTGGCATGGGCGTCGTAAGTGGAATTGTTTTAAGTTATCAGTTCGGTACCAACTGGAGCGTATTTTCAGACAAAACAGGTCCTATTTTAGGCCCTCTCATGGGATATGAAGTATTTACAGCTTTCTTCCTTGAAGCCGGTTTTCTAGGCGTTATGTTATTCGGCATGAACAAGGTGGGGAAACGACTTCACTTTGCATCAACCTGCATTGTTGCTTTTGGAACATTCCTCTCAGCTTTTTGGATACTTTCAGTCAATAGCTGGATGCAAACCCCGGCCGGATATGCAATCAATGAAGCTGGACAATTCGTACCTCGAAACTGGCTCGAGATCGTTTTCAATCCTTCATTCCTGTATCGATTAGTCCACATGCTATTGGCCGCATATCTCACAACCGCATTCGTGGTCGCAGCGGTAGGCGCATATCACCTCATCAAATCACCTCACAATCCACTGGCAAAAACCATGTTTTCAATGGCAATGTGGATGGCCGCCATTGTGACCCCCATTCAAATTGTCGCAGGTGATGTGCACGGCTTAAATACGCTCGAACATCAACCGGCTAAAGTAGCGGCGATGGAAGGCCATTTTGAATCTCATCAGGGGGCACCGCTTATTTTATTCGGGATCCCAGATGAACAAGCACAACAGATAAAATACCAACTGGCGATTCCCAAACTCGGCAGCCTTATCTTAACGCATGACATCAATGGGACGGTGAAAGGACTGGATGCCTTTCCTAAAAAAGAGCACCCTCCGGTTTCAATCGTATTCTGGAGCTTTAGGATCATGGTTGGACTTGGTTTAGGTATGCTGGCAATTGGATTAACCAGTCTATGGCTCCGGAAAAAAGGCCGACTATATGAAACACCATTATTTCATCGGATATGTATTGCCTTCGGACCTTCTGGATTTATCGCTGTATTAGCCGGATGGATCACCACTGAAGTCGGCAGACAACCTTACACAGTTTATGGCTTGTTGAGAACCGCAGATTCAGCATCTCCAATTGATGCAGCTGCGGTCAGTGCCTCTCTTATCGCCTTCGTCATTGTTTATCTATGCGTATTCGGAGCCGGTTTTTTCTATCTCCTCAGGCTCATGCGCAAATCCCCGTCCCGCTACGAGCTGTCACCAAATGATCAGCTACCAAACGGGTCTGAAGTTCCCCCCATTGCTCATCCAAACAGACTAAATTAAAGGAGTAGAAGCAAGATGGATATCGCATTGATTTGGTATGGCATCATCGGCCTTGCCGTGCTCATCTATGTCATTCTTGATGGTTTTGATTTAGGGATCGGTATCTTATTTCCCTACGCTACCCATGAAGCTGAACGCGACATGATGATCAACAGCATTGCGCCGGTATGGGATGGAAATGAAACCTGGCTTGTATTAGGTGGTGGAGGCCTGTTCGCCGTGTTTCCACTGGCCTATTCGGTGGCAATGCCGGCGCTCTATGCACCGCTCATTGTCATGCTCCTTGGTTTGGTATTAAGAGGGGTCTCCTTCGAATACCGATTCAAAACTAGAAGAGGTAAATTTTTATGGGATGCTGCATTTTTCACTGGATCGCTAGGCGCAACAATCATGCAGGGCATTATGCTAGGAACACTACTTCAAGGGGTAAACATCGAGGGGCGTTCATATGCAGGCGGCTGGTTTGACTGGCTGACACCGTTTACGCTGCTCTGTGGACTTGCAACGACCTGTGCATACGCTCTACTTGGTGGCTGCTGGCTCAGCATGAAATTACCAAAGGCAACAGCATCCCGCTATAGCCTAATCACCAAACGCTGGGGATTAGGGCTAATCGCATGCATTGCCATCATTAGTATCTGGCTTCCTTTAACCCACGATATAATTTTTAACCGCTGGTTTAATCTGCAGAACTCGCTCATCTATTTATTTATACCGCTTAGCGCCGCTATCCTGACCTGGCAGCTATTCAAAGCGCTTAATGATGACAAAGGGCTGCAAGCCTATCTGTTCGGGATCGGTTTATTCCTGATATCCGCATTAGGTTTTGGAATCAGCACGTTCCCATACATTATTCCATTTTCTCTGACCTATACCGATGCCGCAGCCCCCAATAGTAGCCTCATGTTCTTACTCATTGGCACGATCGTCTTATTGCCTACAATTATTGGATACAGTGCTTACGCATACTGGGTCTTCCGGGGCCGGTTAAAACATGATGAAGGGTACCATGAATGAATAAACTTGCTAAACAGTGGTTATGGTTTATCACGATATGGATAAGCGGTGTATTGCTACTGAGTGCATTCGCTTACTTAATCCGGCTGGTTATTGGCTAGATACAACCATTCACCGAGATTGAAAGGGGAACATGATGTACAACAATATAGTCGTGATAGGAAGCTCCGGAGCAATCGGCACAGCACTGACCAAACAGTTGGCAATACGCTACCCATCGGCTGAATTACACGCCTTTTCTCAAAAAGCAATTGAAACACCTTCGGAACATGTTATATCACATCCAATCAACTATTCTGACGAAAACAGCCTGAACGAATCTGCCAAAATTGCAGCTCGCAAAAGGCCTGTTGACTTGGTGTTTGTTGTAACCGGAATATTACACGCGAAGAACCTGATGCCAGAAAAATCGTTACAGGAACTCTCTGCTGAAAAATTCAGCCAGGTCATTACGGCCAATACCTTATTACCGGCTTTGTTAGCCAAATACTTTCTTCCTCAGATGAATCAACAGAACCGTTCGGTTTTTGCAGCGCTTTCGGCTCGTGTTGGAAGCATCTCGGATAATCAGCTTGGCGGATGGTATTCATATCGGGCTTCTAAAGCCGCTTTAAATATGATCATCAAAAGTGCAGCCATTGAGATTCACAGATTAAATAAAAAAGCCATCGTTGTCAGCCTGCATCCCGGAACGGTAGATAGCCCGCTATCAAAACCATTTCAACGATATGTCGATAAAAGCAAGTTATTCTCCCCGGAACATTCAGCCTTGAGCCTTCTCAACGTCATAAATAACCTGACTCCGGAACAAAGTGGAAAATGTTTCGCCTGGGACGGCAAGGAGATAACACCTTGAGCACTTTGCACTTGATTTTAGGTGATCAATTATTTCAATCGATCACCAGCCTTTACCCTGGCTAAAAGGCGTAACGAACTATTCCCCGTTTAATGTCACAGTAAGTCGCCTGGCTCCACCAGCATCGCGAAATTCGCATAAATAGATGCCCTGCCATACCCCCAATGTTAATTGGCCATGAGCAACAGGGATCATACAACCTGGCCCCAATAAACTACTCTTAATGTGACTTGGCAAATCATCATCACCTTCATAAATATGCTGATAATATGGTTCGCCTTCAGGAACTAACCGATTAAATACTTGTTCAAAATCCTCACGAACCGTCGGATCCGCATTTTCATTAATCGTTAGAGCGGCTGAAGTATGTTGTATAAACACATGAAGCAATCCGATTTGGACATTCACCAGTTCAGGAATGCTTTCCAGTACCTCATCCGTAATGAGATGAAATCCACGAGATTTAGCCGATATAAGAATTTCTTTTTGATACCACATGCTTTAATCCTCATCGTAAGGAACATCATGGTGCGATCCCGAAGTCTTCGACGAACGTCAAAAGAATATACGCCCATTTCACACACGATATTAAAGATCGGGGAAATATGTTGGAATATTGCACAAAAAAAGCAGGCGGTACAAGGACCGCCTGAAACGTGCTTCGCTACACATCACCACTGTTTAAAACTGAAACTATCATCACCTTTATTCATCTTCTGCCTTTTCTTCAATGCCTTCGATTAGCCAATCTGATGACGATAAACCGGTCTCCCGACGTAGATGCCAAATTTCATCAATTGCTCTTTCCTGACTATCGGTATCTCGATATTTACCAACAAAATGAACACTCACATGCTGATACGATGAAGATTGTTCAGCCCGAACTAAGCTGGCATCGACATATAAAACATGATTATGAAGCAACTGATTCCCTAGTTTGGCTCGCTCATCCACCAGTTGCTGGTACAGTTCTGGGGCCAGATATTCCTGAATCGTATTCAGATCATTTTGATTCCAGGCCGCTTGAATAATGTTGTAATGGCCCCGGGCACCCTCTAGAAAACCAGTTACATCAAAACCTGCCGGTAAATCGAACGGCACATCACAAGATGAACCTGGATGACTTGATCCAAACTGCTGATGATTTGATTCTGATGACTGCCATGACGGCTGAGAATATGAAGCCGTCGCCTCTCGGTTAACCGCTTTAGCTTGCATCAAACCTCGCAATAACCGAAATCCAATAAAAGCGATCACAGCCAGAATCAGAACATCCATGAACTGGACCCCGTTAAAAGCACCACTTCCCAATAACCATGCGAACAATCCACCGGCAAGCAGTCCACCGAGTAAGCCCCCCATGAGACCGGGACGTTTCGCCGTGTTAGCTGCCAATCCAGATTTTGGAGCCTGACGCTGGGTCAGTTGTTGTTGCGGTGCACTCCGATAACTTTTTCCCCAGGATTTACTTGAGCCAAACTTTTTGGCACTCACATCCAGAGACAATAGCAACACGGTCATACCAATCATCAGGAACGCAGAAAATCGTTTTAAGGTCATCTTGTTTCCAATTCACTGTGTATTCAACATCCAGTCTAAAGAGAAACAACAAAAGCACAATTCGGACGTTCCTGAAGTAACCCTCGGGGAAAACGAATATATTAGGAAAATAACTCGTAATCAGTGAATCTCTGTGAAAGAGATGAGAATGAAACTTAATGTTAAGCTCGAATTAAATATACTCTAAGGACTGCTAATCACCTTTCCAGCCAAATTCAGCCAGAGGGATCCTGTAACCAATAAATTCAACGCCTTCTGATTCCAATAACTCTCTTTGTCGTTGATAGGCTTTAGAACCCAAAGGAAAAGAAAGCTCCCCCTTTGCATTAATTACCCGGTACCAGGGAAGTTGACTACCTTCGGGAAGGTTCTTAAGTGCGCGACCAACCGCTCTGGCCATTCGGGGAAAGCCAGCCATTGCAGCAACCTGACCATACGTTGCAACTTTTCCTTCAGGAATGCTCGAAATAACGAAGTAAAAATGAGCCAGATAAGATGTCTTTTTCTGAAAATTTAACTGGTTAGCCAAACGTCTGTCGCCCATGTCCAGATTGTTGGCCATTCAATTTCACCTTCTTCTTCATGGCCATAAAACCATCGCCCTACGGCACCATCAGGATCAATATAATAATACCCGTCAGCCATTTCACAAATCGGCATCAAAAACCGGGGAAGGCCCTGATCCCAGGCAACAGCGGCCATCTCTGGCAAATAGGTATGTTCATGAGGATCAGATGCTGTCACAGGCTCCAGAGAACCACAGATGACATCACTGACAGCCATCAAAAATGCCCGGAGATCATCCGGTAATGGCATCAAGATCTGTTCTTCAATCTGTACAATTTGATCTTCGTCCGGAAGTTCTGAGGGATACACTGCCGGTTGATGGGCTGCGCGGATCTGATCAATATAATCATCCATATTGTTGCTCAGTTAAATCATTCTCTTGCCAGAGTATACCATTAAGACTCTTTTGCACCGGATTTCAATACGATGATTCATAGTGCATGAGGCTATTTAAAACGCTCATCTGATACCATCTGCTGTGGATCCCGCCCTTGAATATACCAGCCATCGCGCGTTCCCTGAATATTATCAAATGACTGAATATAAGGTTTTATATCAATGACTGGCGTTCCATTGAGTAAATCAAGGCCCCGAACATATAATGTCCGTCCATCACGTCGAATCAATTCTACAATACTAAGGCCTAAAGGGTTTGGCCGTTTAGGAGAACGAGTAGCAAACACGCCCCGCTCTTTAGTATCCAAAAACGGCATCACTTTCAAACGTGACTTACCATGGCATCGATGCAAATGAAATAGCACATAAAGATGGGAAAAGCCTTCTATGTCTTTTAATCCATCCGCATATTCATCTGATAATACGATTTGCCCACAAGACTCCGAGATACCACTCCCTTGCAATGGCATTCCTTCTACTGATTCAAACTCAGTTACAGCCTGACCTATCTTTGAAAAAACAATCATTTTATTTTTTACTTATCTCAATACGGTGGCCGTATATTATCGCCTGAATATGGCATACGCCAATTATTTTATGCCTTTTAACATCGTTAGCCCATCTAAACAACACCTCCTGCAGTAATAAACTATTCGGAAGTTTTGACGCATGGCATCCCTATTGAATCATCAAGATATGATTGTGGAGGCGTACCGAAATGCCGCCGGAAAGCAGCAATAAATGCACTTGGACTCCGATAACCTAATTGCAGCGCAATTTCTGTACTTGTTGCTCCCTGACTCAAATAATGGACCGCTTTTATTAGCCTTAACCGGCCTCTCCACTCAGTGAAACTTAATCCTGTTTCACTTTTAAACAATCGCTCCATTGTTCTCACGCCAGCCCCGGCAAAGCTGACCAATTCAGATAATGGTCTAAAATCTTGAGGATTTAAAAGAAGGTGTGAGGTTATACGCCTTAAACGCAGGTCTGTCCCACCAGGCAAACAAAGGGGGGCTTCAGGTAAAAAGGATAATTCATCAACGATCACCGCCGCTAAATGACGACGACGTAACGATGTCTCTGACTCTTGATTTAGTTGCCTAAAACGCAACAACAAATGTCTCATTAAAGACGTCATATGCAATACAACACATTCTGGCCAAAGATGAAGTGACACATCCGAATCTAAAAAGACATGACATCCTGATGCATCTGTTTCTGCCACGACCTCATGCACAATATGGCTTGGGATCCAAACAGCATGGCTGGTCGGAACCACCCAACGTGCTCCACAGGCATCCACCCGAAGAATTCCCTGATCGGCCCAAACCAGTTGACCCCGTGGATGAGCATGAGCCACACGGCCAACTTCTCCCGCTTCCCACTGGCCACCATGAACAATAACTGGTTTTGTTGAATCGGAATTCCACCCGGGACCTTGACGTGACATGCGTGACGTTTTCTCGATATAAGTTGACACAATGTCGCTATTTTACCATTCAAGATGATCAAATAGAATAAACTATCACCGATATGACAAAGATTATTGAATCCTATGGTATCCCTGAAAAAGCTAATTGTTGCGGGAATAACACTTATTGCCATTCTATTGGCAACTATGCCGACAACCATCATGAACCACAATCAAGCTCAAACGTTAGGTCTCGTGCTGGTCGTATTAAGCCTATGGGCAACAGGAATAGTGCCTGGATATTTATCTAGCCTTGGTTTTTTTGCTTTTGCTCTGATTCTAAAAATTGCACCGCCTGCAACTGTATTTTCAGGTTTTGCCTCTGCAGCTATTTGGCTGATATTCACTGGATTTATCATTGCAGCAGCAATTCGAGGGGTTGGCCTTAGTGAACGCATCGGTATATTTCTGGAGCGTCATTTAATATCCAGTTATGGTCGACTACTGGGAGGATTGATGCTTTTCTCCATGCTACTCGCCTTTATTATGCCGTCGTCATTAGGACGAGCCGTGCTGATGATTCCTATCGGAATGGCTTTAGCCGATCGCGTCGGCTTCAATCACACATCAAAAGGTCGTACGGCCATTGCTTTAACCATTGCCTTTGGTTGTCATATCCCAAGTTTTGCGATACTCCCAGCTAACGTCCCTAATATTGTGCTCTCTGGGGCAGCTCAAACTATACTGGGTATTAATGTAACCTATGCACATTACCTATTATTGCACTACCCAATACTGGGGATTCTCAAAAGTTCCATTATCGTTGCACTGATTATGTTTTTCTTCCCGGATCACCCCCAATCGACCTCGAAAACAAACCCAAATATCTTTCCAGATCCATCAATGCATCGCAAACAGATTATTGTCACCGTTATCTTAATTCTAACACTCGGTTTCTGGATGACAGATAGCATCCATGGCATAAACCCTGCCTGGATAGGGATTGTAACATCCATTATTTTACTACTACCGGGGATAGGAATTGTCACACCAAATGAGTTTAATAAAAGCGTGAATTTCGGATTAATTCTTTTTATCTCAGGAATATTAGCTGTTGGTGCCGTCGTTAATGCCACTGGATTAGGCAGCTGGTTTGCTCATCAATTAGTTCACATCTTACCATTGCAACCTAAGCATGATTTCATCAACTTTCTATCTCTTTGTTTTGTCTCTTTCGCAACAGGTCTGATGACGACATTACCCGGTGTCCCTGCTGTTCTCACCCCCATGGCTAAAGAGCTCTCCCATCTGACCGGATTCAGTCTTAACGCTGTATTGATGACACAGGTCATTGGCTTTTCAACCGTCCTGTTACCTTATCAGTCAGGCCCATTAACCGTTGCAATGCAATTATCCGAACAGCCTATGAATAAACTACTTAAAATTACGATTCCATTAACACTCATTACAGCATTTGTTTTAGCACCTATGGATTACCTATGGTGGCAGTTTTTAGGCATGTTCTGATCAAAGCACAATAGATCCTGTATCGTGCCATTCGCACAAATGGGGCCTGACACCAGACAAATGTACTTTCTCTATATATCCATATGGGCTTTGTCACCACACGGATTAAGTTAAACTCAAAGCTGTTTGTACATAATGTAAGTATCAACATATCCCTGTTGCAAATGGTTATATCCATCAGGAACAGTCCCGATAATTTGATAACCTAACTGTTTCCATAAATGAACAGCAACGACATTCGAAGACACAACCGAGTTAAATTGCATGGCTGTATACCCAGACTCTTTAGCTATTTGCTGTGAATGTTCACACATCAATCGGGCAATTCCTTTCCCTCTGGATCCAGCACAAACCATATAACCGCAATTGCATATATGCGAACTGGGACCAACACCATTTGCTTTGATGTAATAAGAGCCTGAAATAACACCTTCATCCAGGCAAACAAAAGTATGAAGAGGTAACTCACACCATAAGGTATACGCTTCATCAAAAGAAATCTCAGGATCAAAAGCATATGTTTCCTGAGCGCGAACTATTTGTAAAAATGTGGGCCAAAATACATAAAAATCATCCTTCGTCATTATTCGAATATTCATCATCAATCCTTAAAACATCTTTTAAATCAAAAAAATCAGATTTAATAGACCCCTTATTCTCTCAGGCATAACCAGGTTAATTTATTACTATTTAACCTCAACTCGGGATAGGTAGTCACAATGAATCACGATTGATTCATGATGAGTCAGTCTTGTTTTCTGATGTGGGATTTAACGCCGAAAGCAACTTTAATCCCTATCAGAAAAGGCTTTCTTATCCCAAGTTGGGATTATTTATAAAAAACCCTGGCAAAAATCATCCAGGGTTTTATTTACATCATCAATCAAAAAGCTAGAAACGATAATGACTCCATAATCGACGAACTTCTTTTTGAGGATTATCAACCACTTTAGAAACTGAATCAAAACGCATTGTCTTACGAAGATCAAACGAATATTGCGGCCAGTTAGGTTGTCCGACTTTCGCAAAACTAGCCCAGTCGTTATGCATGGTTTTTGCTAGCGATTCTGAAGGTGAGCTCCCGACAAAAGTTTTTGCCTGAGTGGTATAAATCGTATCAAATGTATAAGGAACATCGACAAAATGAGCCGCACCTAATCGGCCATTAAATGCAGGGGAATGCCAGGCAAAATGATAATACCAAACAGGGTTACCATTCTTAACTAATGTCTCGGCAATATGTTGCGCTGTCATTCTGAACGTATAATCTGACTGAAGTTGCGTATAAGTATCGCCAACAGATTGCCCGTTTTTCAGTGAATAAATAGATGAAGCATTACCCGGTAATTTCAAATCATGAAGGAATAATTTAAGGGTCGCTGATTTAACCTTATCAATTTTACCCCCCGGAACCATGAACATCCGGCTTTCCTGATTAGTACTTCCCACAATGACAGGAACTTTAGAATCAGCATAGCGAGCCAAATTATCCATCGGTTTTTGAGGAATCAATCGCGTATTAATGATCGGTAAGAAAGCCGTTCCTCCCCACGATAGCATTCCCCATTTGCTTCGATCTTTAACGGCCTGACCAAGAGCTGTCACATTTTTAACCAATCTCAAATACGAAACACTTTCCAGATCTTTTTCTGTTAATGAAATGCCTAGCTTAGCAACATAGGCCTGAGCAAGGCGTTTAGCCTGATAAGGCTTAATCGTCTGCATCGGAGGACTTTGCATAATGGCTCGCTGAAATAGCCCTTTAGCACGGGGAGTCCCCAATAGGATTGCCACATTTTCAGCACCAGCTGATTGCCCAAATAAAGTCACATCGGATGGGTTTCCACCAAATCTTGAAATATTTTGATGCACCCAGTTCAAAGCGAAAATCTGATCGAGAATACCCCGATTATCCGGAGCACCTGGAATATGCATGAACCCGTCGACACCAACCCGATAATTCACCGTCACGACGATAATGCCCTGCTTAGCAAAGTGTTTACCGTTGTAAGCACTTTCTGATGCATCTTCCCGAATAAAAGCGCCGCCAGGAATCCAAACCATAACAGGTAATTTTTTCACTGACAGAGAGGCCCCTTTAGGCGTCCATATATTCAATGTTAATTTCCCTGGCTTCCCAGCCATAGGTTTACTGCGGCTTGGTTGAGGCACCGGATCTGGAAATACGGTAGTATCTAAAATCCCACTCCAGTGAGCTACCGGTTTCGGAGCTTTAAACCGATTTTCTACCGTAAATGGATTTGCCGCATAAGGAATACCACGAAATGACCAAACCTGACTATCAGCAACACTTACACCTTTAATTTTACCTTGAATAATATTCACAATGGGAGCGGGATTTGTGCTGTTATCGACTTGTGCTGCACAGCCTGGACATAACGAAATAATGCACAAAAGGCTAGCAGCCCACGTAAACCACCGTTTAAAACTAAGTAGACTCATATCACCCTCTTGAATATACATAACGAAAATGTTCATATCCCACATCGTTTCTTATCTTTATATCTATAACTTCATAAAGTTCTACTGATTTCCCGACTCATTTACTTGAACTCAGGCAAAATAGCGCTCATTAGTGATGATAACTTATTGCGCCCAAGCCCTTTTTAATATAAGAAAAACTGCTTCCCCAAACCGGGGAAAGTGACATAAAAAACGACATGTATACTTACTACATTATCATTTAGATCTTCAAGACAATAAACGATACAATCCAAAAAAGTGTGTTGCATAAATCGAACATTTGGGAAAAGAATGGATCGTTTAAAAGCTATTGAAGTATTCATCACTATTGCCGATGCAGGGAGCCTGACCCATGCAGCTACAAAGCTTGGCATATCACGCTCAATGGCAACCCGCTACTTATCCTCTCTGGTGTAACGGTAGACTTATCTTGGAGAGCTAGTTAGAGGTATTATTTAATACAACTAGTAAGGAAGATAAGAATGCCAAGACCTGTTTCCGCCGAATTTAAACGTGAATGTGTCGAGTTTGTTCTCGTTCATGGCTATAAGCATAAAGACGCTGCAAAAGCGATGGGATTTGGATTGTCCTCGATTCAACGATGGGTTGAAAGAGCAATCAGGACAAACGCCTAAGCCAGCAGCATTAACCCCAGAGCAACAACGGATCCAGGAACTAGAAAGACAAGTTAAACAGCTTCAGAGTGACAATCAGCTATTAAAAAAAGCGTCAGCCTTCTTCGCTATGGAAATGAACAACGGCAGCAAGTCGCGTTAAATCTGAAGAAGGCAGGATACAGTGTACGACAGGTATGCCGTTGTCTATCGCTTGCATCTAGTACTTTTTATTATTGGAGCAAGCCTAAAGTTATTGATTCAGAACGTGTTCGGTTAGAAGCTGCGATGAAGCAGGTTCATGCTGATATGGATGCCACTTATGGCAAGCGGAGAATGCTCTCAGAGCTTCTGGACATGGGATTTAAGCTTGGTATTGATAAAGTTCGCCGTTGGATGAAGCGCTTAAATTTAATCGCTAAACGGCCAAAGCAGCACAGCTATCCATCAGGAGGAACTCCTTCAGTGATAGCTCCTAACAAACTGAATCGTCAGTTTAATCCAGAGGAGATTAATCGTTATTGGTCTGGGGATATTACTTTCGTCAGAACTCAACAAGGCTGGCTATATCTCGCTATCGTCATGGATTTATGTTCACGTAGAGTTATCAGTTGGGCATTCTCCGATAGACCTAATAGTGAACTGACAGCACGAGCTTTACGTTTAGCCACACAGAAAAAAAAAACCAAAGGTAATATTATCTTTCACTCTGATCAGGGCTGCCAGTATACCAGTGACTACTTCCAAAGGACTTTGCAGGAAAATGGTATTGAGTCCAGTATGAGTCAACGAGGGAATTGCTTAGATAATGCCGTAACAGAACGGTTCTTTAGAAGCTTAAAGTCAGAACGAATTAACTATCGGCGCTATGAAACACGTTCTCAGGCAATGGCAGATATTATTGACTATATAGAACCATTTTATAATCAGAAACGAAAACACTATAAGCTGGGAAATATTTCACCAGCTCAATACGAGATGAAATTAAGAAAAGCTGCCTAAAACTGTCTCCAATTTAAGTTGACCGTTACAGTATCGGAGTGGTGTCAGTTTTATGGTGAACTTGCTTGCCGAACTCATCACTTATGCAGATCTGAGGTTTATTAACAAGTATTTTGATAATTGAAGAATGTCTTAAATTGAGCACTCAAATCAACATTACGCTCACAACAAACCTTTTAACCAGCATCCCAGAAAGTTAACTCAGGGTAGCCTCCTCAATTCAATCATCGATGAGCGAGTAATAAGGCAAGATAAAAGAAAGGCAGGCCACTGCCATCACGATATGAGCACCGGTCAAAGCTATCCATGGGGATTGATAAACGCAAAAAGGCCCCATCTAATGATGGGGCCCTCAAAAGGTGCCTGGCAGTGACCTACTTTCACATGGGGAAACCCCACACTATCATCGGCGCTATTGCGTTTCACGTCTGAGTTCGGCATGGTTTCAGGTGGGTCCACAACGCTATCGCTACCAAGCGTAAATAAATGCTCTTAATCCGGTCCAGCTGAATATCTCGTCTATAAGCTACAACAAGTGTCCCTATATCTAAGGTAACCCCATTTAGGTGTTGTATGGTTAAGCCTCTCGGGTCATTAGTACAGGTTAGCTCAATGCCTCACAGCACTTACACACCCTGCCTATCTACGTCCTCGTCTCGAACAACCCTTCAGTACCCTTAAAGAGTAAGTGAGAATTCATCTTAAGGCCTGCTTCCCGCTTAGATGCTTTCAGCGGTTATCAGTCCCGAACTTAGCTACCGGGCAATGCAATTGGCATCACAACCCGAACACCAGCGGTTCGTCCACTCCGGTCCTCTCGTACTAGGAGCAGCCCCCTTCAATTCTCAAACGCCCACGGCAGATAGGGACCGAACTGTCTCACGACGTTCTAAACCCAGCTCGCGTACCACTTTAAATGGCGAACAGCCATACCCTTGGGACCAACTTCAGCCCCAGGATGTGATGAGCCGACATCGAGGTGCCAAACACCGCCGTCGATATGAACTCTTGGGCGGTATCAGCCTGTTATCCCCGGAGTACCTTTTATCCGTTGAGCGATGGCCCTTCCATTCAGAACCACCGGATCACTAAGACCTACTTTCGTACCTGCTCCACTTGTCTGTGTCGCAGTCAAGCTGGCTTTTGCCTTTACACTAACCGTACGATGTCCGACCGTACTTAGCCAACCTTCGTGCTCCTCCGTTACTCTTTGGGAGGAGACCGCCCCAGTCAAACTACCCACCAGACACTGTCCTCAACCCGGTTCACGGGCCTAAGTTAGAACACCAAACCTTAAAGGGTGGTATTTCAAGGGCAGCTCCACATCAACTAGCGTCAATGCTTCATAGCCTCCCACCTATCCTACACATTAAGGTTCAATGTTCAGTGTCAAGCTGTAGTAAAGGTTCACGGGGTCTTTCCGTCTAGCCGCGGGTACACTGCATCTTCACAGCAATTTCAATTTCACTGAGTCTCGGGTGGAGACAGCTTGGCCATCATTACGCCATTCGTGCAGGTCGGAACTTACCCGACAAGGAATTTCGCTACCTTAGGACCGTTATAGTTACGGCCGCCGTTTACCGGGGCTTCGATCAAG